>DATJDT010000412.1:0-3711 GCA_035497275.1 Pedobacter sp. | reverse complement strand
TAACTTTGTCTGATGGCATGAAGGAAAGCTCTTTTAATCAAGCACAAGCCAACAAAATGGCTAAAATAATTTTTGACACCAGTAAGGATTTTGCGCCAGGCTTTAAAGATGGCAGATTTTGGACCCGGCTAGTTTCCGTTTTTCGCCAACAGAAAAAGGCAGGTAAAGACTATCATTATAGTGATTTTGACTTGATGGATATGAGACGCGATTATGCTATGTCAAAATTAGGTATGTTTTCATTGATAACAGGCTTAAACGAAACTCAGCACCTCCTTTTACATTACAATTTAAAGCCCGATATGCCTTACCGTTTGAGTTTATTGCGTATGGCTACTGACGAAACACTGTTAAACCCTTTTCCAAACGAAATTAAAGAGATTACCGTAAATGCGAGGACTAAAATTGGTACCGCAGAATTCGATTTCACACCGCTTCCAGCAAATTCTTCCGTTCTTTATGCGCTAAAGTGTGAACCAATTGAGAATGGGAAGATTACAAATTCCGTAAGTGGAAAAAGTGTGAGGTTTTATACAGGAATTATAACTTTTTAAGCGAAAATAAAAAAACCACCTTTTAGGTGGTCTTTAGTAAGGTGGAGAATATCGGAGAGGAAACCTATTTGCTCTTACTTGGCATTGCACAATAGTTTTAATAGGCGGTAATAAGTTACTTAAAAAATTGAACTATTATTAGCGTGATCAAGAGTTTAAATATTCTCGTGGAGTTTGTCCAAATTGCTTCTTAAACTCTTTGGTAAAATACCTTGGGTCGATAAATCCAACTAAGCTCGAAATTTCATAAACGTTATAACCTGTTTGCTTTAGTAGCTGTGCCGCCTTCTTTAAACGGATGCTTTTAGAAAAATCATTCACCGTCATATCTGTAAGCGCTTTCACTTTCTTGTAAAGAACAGATTGGCTCATGCCGATTCTGTCAGCTAACATATCAACTCCAAACTCTCTATTTTCCATCCCCTCTTCTATTACCGCTATCAACTTGGAAAGAAATTGTTCATCCATTGTATTCAAAAGAATATTACTGGGTGCAAAGATAAACTGCTTACGGTATTTACTACTAATCTTCTCTCTTGATTCGAGGATATTCCGCACGTTTAGCTGTAGTATTTTTATACTAAAAGGTTTAGTGAGGTACAAATCTGCACCGGTACTTAAACCATTAATTTGATCAGCCTGTGCAGTTTTGGCTGTTAACAAAATTACAGGGATATGGCTAGTTCGCTCATCGGTTTTTAACTCATGACAAAGTTCAAAACCATTCATATTTGGCATCATCACATCACTGATAACAAGATCTGGTATTTCAGTTTTAGCCAATTCCAATGCGGATATACCATCAATGCTTTCGAGTATCCTGTATTCTTGTTTCAATAAGCCTTTAATAATCATTCTTAATTCTATATTGTCTTCGACAATTAAAATACAGAATTTTTTGTCTGCTTCCAGTGCGGTATGCTCATCTTTAAGTGTTAATGCTGGAATATCTTCAAACGGCAAACTTACCTTAAAGCATGTATAGCCCACTTTACTATCCACAGTAATTTTTCCATGATGCAGCTCTATAATATGTTTGCTTAAGGCTAAACCAATTCCATAGCCTGTGTTTTGGGGCGAATCAACTATCTGAAAGTAATTCTTAAAAAGCTTATCAAAATACACTGGAGAAATTCCTTTCCCTGTATCAGAAACGCTTATAATTGCCTCACCCTTCACTACACTAACTTCTAACACAATTCGCCCTCCTATAGGAGTGAATTTAAGAGCATTAGAAAGCAGGTTAAAAACAACCTTTTCTAACTGTTCTATATCAAAAGCTAGGTTAAGCTGTTTATCCG
Organism: Pedobacter sp.; assembly: GCA_035497275.1. Taxonomy (GTDB): domain Bacteria; phylum Bacteroidota; class Bacteroidia; order Sphingobacteriales; family Sphingobacteriaceae; genus Pedobacter. The sequence goes on along the minus strand of DATJDT010000412.1, from coordinate 1,856 downwards.
AATGTACAAATGAAAAATCTATTCCTTTTTCATCACACACTTCCTTAAACGACACGTAGATATCGTTCAAAAAAACAACCAGGTCGTTCATAGAAAAGTTAAGTTCTAAATTACTGGTTTCTGCTTTTCTAAAATCCATTAACTCAGTAACCAAGCTAAGCAAGCGATCTGCATTTTTCTTAACACCAATAAGCTGCTTGTTAATGAAATCATATTGTCTGCTTTCGCCGATAACCTTTTCTAGCGGTATCATTATCAATGACAAGTGAGACCTGATCTCATGGGATATATTGGTGAAAAAATTCAACTTAATCTGATGTAATTCTTCATCTCTTTTTAAGAGTTGTCTTAAGTAGAAAAACCTAACAATAAAGAATACAATAAGTGCTATTAAACACGCATAAATGAGATAAGCCCACCAAGTTTTCCAAAATGGGGGTAATATACGAATGTGAATATCTACTGCTTTACTCCATACTCCATCATTATTAGCTCCTTTTACTGTAAAAACATAATTCCCAGAAGGCAAATTAGTGTAAGTTGCCTGAGGTAGGGTAGTTTCATTCCACTCTTGATTAATACCTTCTAGCTTATAGGCATATCTATTCTTATTAGATTTAATATAATCGAGTAATGCAAATTCTAGTGTAAAGACATTCTGCTGGTTACTAAAAACAAGCTGTGGACGGAAAATAATATTCTTAGTAAATATTCCTTGCTCTTTGCCAATTCCGACTTGTTTATTAAACAATTTTAACCCCGTGAACACTAGTGGCGCATGGTAGTTATTACGGCTAATCTCATCAGGAAAAAAATGTGTCAAACCATTCATACCTCCAAAAAATAGCTCTCCATTTTTGGCTTTATACAAAGAGTTGTAGTTAAACTCATCTCCTGGCAAACCATCTGCAGTCGTATAATTTTGAAAGGTCTTCTCTTTGGGATTTAGTTTTGATAGGCCATTGATCGTACTAATCCATAAATTGTGCTTTTCATCTTCTACAATCCCCATCACATTATCATTGCACAAACCTTCTTTGGTGGTATATCTCGCTACAATCTTTTTTATCTTAGGATTATAGTGATATAATCCTCCATAATAGAGGCCAATCCACATATCCCCATTGTGATCTTCCCGTATGCAGTTAAACTGCCCTTCATCTCCTTTCTTACGCTCATACTTTAGCGTAGAAACAAGTTTATTAGCGGCATTCAAACAAAATATCGCCTTTCGCGTAACGATCCATATGTTGCCCTTTTTATCTTCAGATAACATGAGAATCATTTCATTTTTTAACTTTTCCATCAAGGGAAAATGAGCGATTGGGCTAAGCTCAACACCCTTACGGTGAAAAACTCCATTTACCCCGATCCCGCCAATCCACAACCTATTCTGCGAATCATTTAGCATAGTTAAAACGGCTAATCTTTTTGATTCGAAAATATTTTTACCTAGCAGGAAATGCCTAAACTTACCCGTGGTGGGATCAAATAAATTTAAGCCTCCGCCACTAGTCCCAACCCAGATATTATCCCCTTTATCTATATAAATTGATTTAACAAAATTAGAGGCCAATGAACCTGGATCTTTTAAATTATTAATGTAATAGGTAAATTTTTTTGTTTGTCTATCATAATAATTTAATCCTCCACCTTCTGTCCCGATCCATAAATTCCCTTTCGAATCATGCACAATAGGTAGTACGACGTTATGGTTCATGCCTAAATTGTCTTCCCTAGGCCTTATGCTCTTAAATAAAGTTTTTATACCATAAGAAACATTAATTCCACCAAAATAAGTGCCTACCCAAATATTATTGCTTCTATCCCTGAAAACACTATAGATAGAATTCTGA
>DATJDT010000411.1:0-1666 GCA_035497275.1 Pedobacter sp. | reverse complement strand
TGAAAGCAAAATATTTGGTTACTTGTCCATAAGTTGCTGCACTTACTTCAGAAGTCAGGTTAGGTAAACTCGCCTTTAAATCTGAAACAATAAAATTAAAAACATCTGCCCTTTTTGAAGTTGAAGGAGTGCTGTTTGTTGTAGTATCAGTTACAATTGGAACATTACCAAAAACACTCATGGCCAAATAATAATAATAGGCTCTCAAAGTTTTTACCTGGGCAATAATTGATGGCAAGGCCGGAGGTGCAGGGGATAATCCGTTTACAGACGAAATAATTAAATTACATTTACTTATTCCACCGAAAACATCGTTCCATCCATTATTCCAGTTATCATTTGTTGGTTCGTAAGAATGGTACCAAAGCGCATTCCAATGGCCCGCATGACCCCAGTCGTTTCCACGGGTAGGAACAACCATTTCGTCTGTTACACCTTCTACCATATTGGCTATACTGCCACCAATTGCCTGCACATTGTTAAGGTTAGAATAAGCTGGTGCAACGCCTGCAGCAACTTGCTCTGGAGTTTGCCAATAGGATGTGCTTGGCACTACACTATATATATTTGTTTGCAGTTTGGTACAAGATACCATTACCAATAGGCCTAATCCTCCAGTAAGCAAACATTTTTTGATGTTATTTATTTTCATATACATTATTTTTTAGAATAATAGAGTTAATCGGTTTATTTTAAAGTAACATTTACCCCTAAAGTATAAGACCTTGTTTTGGGATAAAAACCAGAACCTGAATAAGAAGCATCTATATAGGCACCCACGGAGCCACCTGGTAAAAAGCTATTGGATACGTTAGCTTGTCCCAAATTATCAAACATTACATTTCCAGGTCCGTCAGTAACATAAACTTCCGGATCTAATCCACGATACTTTGTGATTACAAATAAATTATTGGCAGCTACATAGAATTGAAGGCTTTGAAACAACTTCACTGTTTTTACTGTGTAGGATAAATTAAGATTTTCCATACGCAGGTAAGATGCACTTTCTAACCAATGGTCTGAAGCCTGGTTTGCATTTGTGATACCATTTGTCAATGCTTCTAAAGTCGCGTTGTTTCCTCCAAACCGATTAATATTATCTAATACCATTCTTGAATTATTAAATATTTTTCCACCTGATACGCCTCTTAAGAAAAAGCTCAATCCAAAATTTTTATAGGAGAAAGCTGAGGTAAACCCATAATTGAACTTAGGAGCAGGATCTGTATAATAATTGGATGCTTTCAATACATCTGTAGTTGGATCTTTTCCTTCTACTTTATACAACTCATTACCATCCTTATCAAGTCCTACGTAGTGAGGCATCCAAAATACGTAAGGAGTATAACCCACTTTTAAATATGTAATAGGCGCTCCACTTAATCCTCTTCCCTGGGCGCTTCCCCGCGAAACCTGGTCAGTCGAAAGTTGATATACTGATATGCCGTTACCAAAGCTTCCACTTAAACTGGTTATTTTCGTTTTTACAGAACTAATTTGTCCTCCGGCGGTCCAACTAAAATCTGCATTATTTATTACCAGGAAGTTTAAATTAAATTCAACACCCCTATTATTCATGGTACCAACATTAGCTAAAAGGGTATTTACAACGGCTCCCGGACTTGGAAAAGGAATCGTGTAGTCATACAATAATTTTTTACTGTCG
>DATJDT010000410.1:0-6826 GCA_035497275.1 Pedobacter sp. | reverse complement strand
CTTAACAAGCCTTACACCAGAGTTTGATAAAGAAACAATCCATAAGCTAAAAGCCCAGCGCAAGCAACATTCTATTGCCTTGCAAAATGAAATATTTAACCATTACCATTTTTTAAATCAAGCTGGTGAAGAAAAAAGTCTACTAACTATTTTCGCGGCAGCAGGATATAAAAATCCTCCAGCAGGTGCCGGCGAATGTGCAGCGCCAAAATTATTACAGTACGCTTTTCAAAATGGATTAAAGCCATTGGCATTGACGGAATTTTGGTGGGGCCTATCTCCTAAATCCGCTACCTGGAAACACAAACATTTCTATTTACCGTGCAAAGAGAAGTGCGAACCTATATTGGCGCATATGCTAAACGAAATAACTGGTTAATAATTAACTCACTATCAATGGTTTTTCAAAAATCCCCATTCAAAAACTATTTACTTAGCTCTCAGTAAAATACCGATAATTATCCATACCTTTGCGGCTTAATTAAAAAATGTTATAATGATAAACCCATTTAGTAAATTGGGGATAAGTGATGACGTTGTTAATGCCGTAAAAGAGCTAGGATTTGAAAATCCTACGCCTATTCAGGAGCAATCTATTCCTGTACTGTTAGAAGGTAGTAACGACTTTGTTGGTTTGGCCCAAACAGGAACAGGAAAAACAGCCGCATTTGGATTGCCGCTGTTAGAATTAATAGACTTTAAGAGCAATAAGCCGCAAGCACTGATTTTGTGCCCAACGCGTGAGCTATGTCTGCAGATTGCAAACGACATCAAAAATTTCTCAAAAAACACGCCTAATGCACACGTAGTTGCCGTTTACGGTGGTGCGAACATTATGCAACAACTACGTGAAATACGCAATGGCGTACAAATTGTAGTGGCCACGCCCGGCCGTATGTTAGATATTATTGGCCGTAAAGCCATCGATTTCTCTAACGTTAAATATGTAGTATTGGATGAAGCTGATGAAATGTTAAACATGGGCTTCCAAGAAGACATTAACGACATTTTATCGACTACGCCAGACGATAAAAAAACATGGTTATTCTCTGCAACGATGCCTCCTGAGGTTCGTCGCATTGCTAGAAACTACATGGAAAACCCTGTAGAATTAACCATGGGCACAAAAAATGCAGGTAACGTAAACATCGAACATGAATATTATATTGTTCGTGCCCGTGATAAATATGCTGCTTTAAAACGGATTGTAGATTTTAACCCAGAGATTTTTGCCGTGGTATTCTGTAAAACCAAAATGGATACACAGGATGTTGCTGAGCACTTAATTAAGGATGGTTACAATGCAGATTCATTACACGGAGATTTATCTCAACAACAACGTGATAAAGTAATGCAACGTTTCCGTGATCGTAACATGCAATTATTAATTGCTACTGATGTTGCAGCTCGCGGTATCGATGTAAACAATGTAACTCACGTAATCAATTACTCTTTGCCTGATGAAATTGAAAGTTATACTCACCGTTCAGGCCGTACTGGTCGTGCTGGTAAAACTGGTATTTCAATCTGTATTATCAACGCTAAAGAGACTGGCAAAATCCGTCAGATCGAAAGAATTATTGGTAAACAGTTTACAAAAGCAGAATTACCTACCGGATTTGATGTTTGTGAAAAACAATTGTTCTCTTTAATTCACAAAGTTCACAATGTGGAAGTAAATACAGATCAAATTGATCAGTACATTCCAAGAATTATGGATGAGTTTGCTGAGTTAAGTAAAGAAGATATCATTAAGAAATTTGCTTCATTAGAGTTTAATCGTTTCTTGGATTATTATTCAAACGCACCAGATTTAAATGCTAGTGCAGACGATCGTGGAGATAGAGGTGAAAGAGGTGAGCGTGGGGAACGTGGAGGTAGAAATTTTGATAACAGTAACTATACCCGTTTATTTATTAATGTGGGTTCGGTGGATGAATTTACGAGAGGTGATTTATTAGGTTTTGTTTGTAATAATGGCAAAATCAGCGGTAAATCTGTTGGTAAAATCGATTTAAAAGGTGTCTTCTCTTTCGTTGAAGTAGAAAATGATGCTGTAGATTCTTTATTCACAAACTTTAAAGACATTAAATTTAATGGTCGCGATGTAAGAATAGAAAAAAGCGGAGAAGCACCAGTAGGTGGTCGCGGTGGTGATGGTGAAAGAAGAAGTGGCGGTGGAGAAAGAAGAGGTGGCTACGGTGGTGGAGAAAGAAGAGGCGGCGGCGGATACGGCGGTGGCGAAAGAAGAAGTGGTGGTGGAGATAGAAGAAGCAGTGGTGGAAGCGGAAGACGTGATGGTGGTAGTACTGGTGGCGGTTTCAGAGATTTCTCTGGTCGCAGCCGTGACGATAAAGGTGGAAATGCAGGCGGAAGCGGAAGACGTGAAGGTGGCAACGGAGGCGGAGAACGCAGACGCAGATCTTAGATGAACCAATTTCATTAAATAAAAAAGTCGCTCGATATAAAAATTGAGGGACTTTTTTATTTTAGAATTGAACTAGTTCAATTTTTCTGTTAACAATTTCATTTCTGCATGTGGCGCATGAAATTTATATAAAATATTATACACCGCATTGCTAATTGGCATTTCTACCTTATACTTCTGATTAATATGGTACATGCAGCTTGCCGCATAATAGCCCTCTGCAATCATGTTCATTTCCAATTGGGCCGATTTAACAGTATATCCCTTCCCTATCATATTACCAAAAGTTCGATTGCGACTAAACTGAGAGTATGCCGTCACCAACAAATCACCTAAATAAGCCGATTCTATAATATCTCGATCAATCGGATGAACAGCATCTACAAAATTTTTGATTTCACGAATTGCATTGGAAATTAAAACCGCTTGAAAATTGTCTCCATAGCCCACACCATGGCAAATACCGCTGGCTACCGCATATATATTCTTCAAAACTGCGGCGTATTCTGTTCCAAAAATATCATCCGAAACATTCGTTTTAATATACCTAGTCGCCAATAAGTTTGCAAAGTTATCAGCCAATGCTATATCAGTACTAGCAATCGTTAAATAAGAAAGCTTTTCTAGTGCAACCTCTTCAGCATGGCAAGGCCCGCTAATAACTAGTATATCCTGTAAAGGAATTTGATATTTTTGATTTAGGAACTCACCTATAATTAAATTTTCGTCAGGTACAATTCCTTTAATCGCAGAAACAATTTTCTTCCCCTTCAAATCATCGATACCTACTCCCTTTAACGTTTCTTTTAAAAATGCGGCAGGAACGTTTAAAACAACGTAATCTGCCTGTTTAATAATGGCCGCGATATCAGAAGAAACATGGCCTTTTGGTAGCTTAATTTCAACAGAGCTTAAATAATTGGGATTATGTTTAAAAGTCTTGATATGGGAGATAGCTTCCTCATTGCGCATCCACCAATAAATTTCCTTTGCAGAAATGTTATCAGACAGCATTTTAATAATTGCTGTTGCCCAACTTCCACCTCCTATCATTGCAATTCTTGCTGCCATAGTATTTTAATTTTAAAAATCTTTGAAATGAGAAAAGGTTTAAGCTAATTGAATAATCAACTAACTTAAACCTTAACGAATTCAAAAATACTTAAATATTATGATTAGCTACTATCTACTTTTTAGCATCTGTGCTAAACAGCTTATCCTTAGTAGTTTTTTCTACTTTCATACCGTCTTTTAATTTATTTTGAATTGCAGAATACGGTCCACTAACGATTTCCTGGCCTGCTTTAACTCCTGTTTTAACAATGATAAATTGATCGTCCTGGATACCGGTAGTCACTTCTACTTTCTTTACTGTAGCTGTCTTGCTGTCGAATAAATAAACGTATTGCTTAACTTTTTTATCGTTTAACTTACTTTTTTGTTTATCCATGTTTTGATCATTTCCTGCATTTTTCATTGGATCGGTAGATTTATCCTTATCACCTGTAAATACAGACTGGATTGGTACAGCTAAGCCTGTTAAGGTTTCGCTTTCAATATCTACTGTAGCAGATAATCCTGGTCTAAATGGAGATGGCAAATCTTTTGCGCCACCCTTTACTGCACTATATGAATCAGCAAGCAAACGAACTTTTACAGAGAAGTTGGTAACTTGATCAACAGATGTTGTTGCCGCACCAACGCTAGTTGATGAACTTGCTATTTCTGTCACTATTCCTTTAAATTTCTTATCAGCGAATGCATCGATCTCGATAGAAGCACTGTCGCCAACATTTACACGATTAATGTCATTCTCATTTACTTCAACGTTAACTTCCATGGTAGTTAAATTTGAAATACGCATAATCTCCGTTCCTGCCATTTGCGAAGTACCAAGAATACGATCCCCTAACTCGATAGATAATTTAGAAACCACTCCATCAACTGGAGAATAGATAGTTGTTTTAGCTAAATTTGCGCCTGCCTCTTTAACGTTTGCGCCCGATTGCTCCAATCCAAATTTTGCTCCAGTCACATTTGCTTTGGCCCCAGCCAAAGTTGCTTTAGCCGTTAGATAAGCTGCTTTAGCCGCATCAAACTCCGAAGCTGAAATTACTTTTTTATTAAATAACTCCACATTTCTTTTATAAGTAGCTTCCGCATTTGCAAAATTCGCTTCAGCTTGAACAAGCTGTTGTTGAGAAGATGTTACACTTGCTTTTTGAGAATTGTAAGACGCCACAGCACGTTCATAACCTGACTGTAATACATCTGGTCTAACTTTACAGAGCAATTGCCCTTTTTTAACTACATCGCCTTCTTTAACTAAAAGTTCGGTTACCTCTCCAGAAACTTCTGAACTTAATTTAACTTCAGTCTCAGGTTGTATTTTACCACTTGCAGTAACCGTTTCCACTACTTTTTTCTCGCCTGCTTTATCTACGGTAACTTTTTCTGTTTTATCGCCCCCTATTAAACCGGCGAACTTAGCACCGATCAATAGAACTAGCAATACCCCAATGGCAATTAATATGTGTTTAAGTTTCATATTTTTTTGTTTATCTATTTTAATGTTTAAATGTTGTAATATTTTAGTTCGCTAGTAATTGCACCCAATCTTGATACTAACTACTTGATACTTTAAAATGTAATCTGTTTGCCTAAATAATAATCGATCACTTTTGCCCTAAACAACAAATCGTATTTAGCTTGGATCATATCAATTTCCGCTTTATTTTTATTGGTTTGAGCTGTGCTATAATCAAGCGAATTTACCAAACCTACATTATAACGTTCTTCAATTACGTAGTAGGCATCTTTTTGCGCTAGAAATGCATTGGTAGTAGATTCAAAACGGCTTTCGGCAGCTTTTAAATCGGCGACCGCTTGATATATAATTTTACTTAAATTGTTCTTAGCTAATTGCTCTTGTGTTTCCGTTTGCATTAGATTGATTTTTGCACGTGTAACACTAGATCTAGCTTGTAAGCCGTTAAAAATCGGGATTTGTAAATTAAGTCCAATTCCCTTACCCAAATTATTCTTAAATTGATCCTTTAATGCTTGGTTTGGTGCAGTTGCATTATAGCTATAGAAATAGCTTGTTCCATAGCTTCCACTAAAAGATAGCCTTGGATATAAATTACCTTTGGCAACATCAACGCCAATTTTAGATGCCGCTGTATTTAATTCAGCTAATTTAACATCTGGAAAAGTAGCTAATGCATCACGATAAATTGCTTCGGGATTAACTGCGGTGGAAGGATTAGTTGAAGTATTAAGCACAGGCAATTGGACATCATAAACTGTTGCTGATGGAATATCCATTAATTGTGCTAAAGTTAGGTAAGATATTGATAGTGCATTTGCAGCATTAGTTACATTCAATTCTGCTGTAGCAACCAATGATTTTGCTTGAGACAAATCTGCTAACGTTTTATTACCCTCATTTAATAATTGTTGCTGTTGATTTAATTGTTGTTTAGCTACAACAAGCTGATCTTGTGCAGCCTTTAAAAAATCTTTATTATATAAAATTTGTAGATAACTTGTAATTACCTGTAAAATCAAATCGTTTTTCACCTTCTCAGTATTCGTTTTACCCGCATCGAGCAAAACTCTATTTTGTTTGATTTGATTAATTTTCGAAAACCCATTAAACAAATCTACTCCAGAGCTTAAACTTGCGCTAAGGTTATAACGTTGTGTGTTTTCAAATAGACCTGAAGCACTTTGATTTCTACCCCAGTTCATATTCTGGTTAACACCTGAATTTAAACTAGGATACAAAGCCAATTTTGCCTGTTTTAAATTTTCATCTGCTAGACTTTCGCTTAACTTGGACTGCCTTACTTGTAAATTATTAGTTAAGGTCTTTTCTACTGCCTGTTGAATGGTAATTATCTCTTGGGCATAGCTTAATTGGCTAAAGCCAGCTAAAGAAACGATAGAGAAAATAAAAGTTAGCTTTTTTAAAAAGCTCAGATTGGCAACTTGTTTCATAAAAATTTGTTTCGCAATAATAAATAAACAATTGATGGAGTTTTGTAAATTTTTAAGTACAGCCTTTAATTGTTTACTTTTGGGGCATGTACCTTGTTAAATCTCCACTTTTATTAAAATGGTTTTATTCCGCTTTAACTTGGAACAAATCCCGCTCGCAAAAGATTGTTTATTTAACCTTTGACGATGGACCCATACCCAATGTTACAGAATTTGTATTAAATACTTTAAAAAGCTTTAAAATAAAAGCTACTTTTTTTTGCATTGGCGATAACATTCTCAAGCACCCAGATCTATTTGAACGCTTAAAAAGTGAAGGACACGCTATTGGAAACCACACCTTTAACCATTTAAACGGATGGAAAACAGATAACAAAACCTATCTCCAAAACTTTT
>DATJDT010000409.1:0-2783 GCA_035497275.1 Pedobacter sp. | reverse complement strand
ATTTCTCGAGTCCTTAAATTTCTCAGAAATGCCTTTGATCATTTCATTAGATTGTAAGGCTATTTTAATCTTATCTGGAATACAATCTAACTCGGTCAATAATTCGATTAATTTAGAATTGGTAATTGTCCCTTTTTGTTGAGCCATGTAGAAGGCCATTAAAGTAAGAACGGTTACCTGCGCCGTAAATGCCTTAGTAGATGCAACGCCAATTTCGGGTCCAGCATGTGTATATACTCCTGCATGGGTAATACGAGGAATGGAGGCGCCTACCACATTACATACGCCAAATATAGTTGCTCCTCTTTCTTTGGCCATTTCTATTGCGGCCATTGTATCGGCAGTTTCGCCAGATTGGGAAATGGCTATCACAACATCCTTTTCTGTAATAATCGGATTTCTGTACCTAAATTCAGATGCATATTCAACTTCAACAGGGATTCGTGCATACTCTTCAATTAAGTATTCGCCAACTAAACCAGCATGCCATGATGTTCCACAGGCCACGATGATGATGCGATCAATGTTCTTTAGCTTGTCTACAAACTCTTTTATCCCTCCTAACTGTACTTTGCCCTCCTCTGGATAAATCCTGCCTCTCATGCAGTCTCTGATAGAACGAGGCTGTTCATAAATTTCCTTAAGCATAAAATGCTCATAACCTCCTTTTTCAAGCATTTCTAGCTTTAGTTCCAATTCTTGGATGTAAGGGGTTTGGATCACATTATCTAAACGTTTAATCAGTAATTCGTCACGCTTTAAAAAGGCAATCTCATTATCGTTTAAGTAAATTACATTTTTGGTGTATTCGATAATAGGAGTAGCATCAGAAGCAATAAAATATTCGCCTTTGCCTACACCGATTACCATCGGACTACCTTTGCGAGCAGCAATTAACTGATCTGGTTGATCCTGGTCCATAATCACGATGGCATATGCTCCGTTAACCTCATTTAGCGCTATCCTTACGGCCTCAAAAAGATCAATAGCGCCATTTTTGTAAACTTCCTCAATTAAGTGAATCAATACCTCCGTATCGGTGTCGCTATTAAAAATGTGACCTCTATTTAAAAGCTCTTCCTTTAGGGTGGCATAGTTTTCTATTATTCCATTATGGATAATAGAAAGACGGCCGTTATTTGAAGTATGTGGGTGTGAATTCCTATCAGAAGGTGCTCCATGTGTTGCCCATCGGGTATGGCCCATGCCTATAGTGCCAGAAAGATCCTTTCCTTCTGCAAAGTTCTCTAGTTCCTTAACCTTGCCAGCTTTCTTATAGATGTTTAGGTGTTGGTCATTTATCAATGCGATACCCGCACTGTCATATCCTCTATATTCGAGTCTTTTTAAACCTTTAATAACGATTGGCCAAGCTTCGCGAAAACCAATATAGCCTACAATTCCACACATAGTAAATTTTTAAATAAAAAAATAAGTCGCTCAAAAATATTTCTTTTGAACGACTTATGCAAACGTTTGTGTAGGCTTATTTTACTAATTTACCTTGGTATAATAGATGTTAAGTTTCATCACATTATCACCGGCTGCGATATTCTTTTTATAAGCACCAATAACTGCTCTTGAAGCACTAGTTACCGAAGGATTAATCGAAAATTCCTTCGCTGATATTGGTGCAAGAAATGTCCCATAATCTTTCGTTTTTTTAGAAACTAAACTCTGGATATAGGCTGTCAAATTGAAAACATATTGTTTCTTGGTCGGATCGAATGAACCCCCAATAGATTCTGGCTCACTACTATAAACCTCAGTAGTCTGTCTGCGCTCAGCTATGTCATAACGATATAAGGCTAATCTTGGTGCGGCTTCAAATGGTTTAATATCTGTTCCCGAACTTAGGTCAATTACCAGTTCGGCCTTGTTAATTACAATTTGACCAGTACTTGCACTGAATTTTTCCAGCGTAGGGAAGGATATCTTATTTTTTAAGCCCACTAAAGGTTGTAGGTAAGTAACTGCGTATTGCTGGTTTGGGTTGTTTAACTGAGCTTGAACTGGAGTGCCCGTGTAATTGTGCTTAATGGTAGCTCCTACTTTATTTGCCGAAACCCCTGTACCATTGTCTCCCATCGGGAAATTAACATTTACCGTATCTACCAAGGCCGCAGTAGTCCCTTGTTTTCTGTAATAAAGGGATAGATTTGAATTAGCTGCATTTAAATCTATGAACATCATAGCGCCACTTCCAGTTAACCCTGTAGGATTTATATTTACATGTAAACCTTTAAATAAGGTTTTAAAGGCAAAATTAGTTTTCAAACCCGCTTCTGATAGATTAACAATGTTTTGTTGGATAAATGCATTATCTAACTTGATTCTAATTTGAGGGCTAACAGATTTTAAGGTGTCTTTTCCTCCTGTTATCACATCCATTACTTTGTATTTTGTAGTAGGGAAAAGACGGCCAGTTTTAGAGCCTAGCAATTGGTTATTGTACGGATAAGCAGTCGTACTCAGAAATTTTTCGTCGGTTGCGAAATTAGCGCTTAGCTGACGAACATCAATGGTGTAATTTTGCGTGCTATCTCCATAAAATTCACCACCATAATTTAAAACTAATACAGCAGAATCTAGTGTTGGTGTTGTTCCAAATGAATAAGCAGCAGATGGTAAGCCAACAGACATAGAAAGACTTGCTTCTGTTGTTCCGAACACTGGGTCATTTAAAATGCCTAGTGGATGTCTTGCTATGCCGTCTGTAGTGGTTACATCGTCCATCATTGTTCTAGAAGTAACAGTTAGTGTGTCAACTAAAACACCTTTTA
>DATJDT010000408.1:0-2855 GCA_035497275.1 Pedobacter sp. | reverse complement strand
GCCGATTGTGCACCAAATAAAGGCGATAGAAAAACCTATCAAATGGACTTTAGAAATAGCAACGAGGCAATACGTGAAGCCATGCTCGATGAAAACGAAGGTGCTGATGTTTTAATGGTTAAACCTGCACTGGCTTATTTGGATATTATTAGTAAATTAAAGCAAAATACCGATTTGCCAATCGCCTGTTATAATGTTTCTGGGGAATACTCGATGATTAAAGCGGCAGCACAAAGGGGATGGGTAGATGAACAAAAAGTTGTAATGGAAACAATGCATGCGTTTGCGCGTGCAGGAGCAAGTATCATTACTACTTACCATATAAGAGATATTGTTGAACAGAAATGGATGTGATTGAGATAATATGTTAGAATCAATAAAAAAAATATTTTCAGCAACCGAAGAAGAAATGCCCATAAATTCGAGTAGCAAACCAGATATCAGTCGTGCGAAATCTGCAGAATTATACGAGAAATCAAAAACATTTTTTCCTGGGGGAGTAAACTCTCCAGTTAGGGCTTTTAAGTCGGTTTACGGAACGCCACTCTTTATCCAAAAAGGTGATGGTTGTTATATCTGGGACGCCGACGGCAACCAATTTATAGATTTTTGTGCAAGCTGGGGCCCGCTTATTTTGGGACATAATAATCCAAAAATAAGGGAAAAAGTTATAGAAGTAATGCAAAACGGAATGAGTTTCGGTGCACCCACTGCACTTGAAAACGAATTGGCCGAATTGATCATTAAAAATAATAAGTACGTAGAAAAAATACGTTTTACTAGTTCGGGTACCGAAGCCGTTATGTCGGCCATTCGCCTAGCCAGAGGCTATACAAAACGCGATAAAATTATCAAATTCGAAGGCTGTTATCATGGACACAGTGATTCATTGTTAGTTAAAGCTGGCTCTGGATTGGTGACATTTGGTGAAACTTCATCAGCAGGTGTTCCTAAATCTTTTGCCGAAGAGACAGTAGTTATTGCTTTAAATGATACAGCTGCAATTACACAAGCATTTGAACAATTTAAAGATCAAATTGCTGCGGTAATAATTGAAGGAATTCCAGCAAATAATGGCTTGCTTATGCAAGATCAAAGTTATATAGAGTTCCTAAGAACTGCTTGTACGGAAAATGGTGCGCTACTTATTTTTGATGAAGTCATTACAGGTTTTAGAGTAGGTTTGGAAGGTGCTGCGGCATATTATGGCATTAAGCCTGATATATTAACCTATGGTAAAATAATTGGTGGTGGATTGCCTGTAGGAATGTACGGTGCATCAGCCGAAATTATGGCCCATATCTCGCCTGATGGCGGAGTTTATCAAGCAGGAACACTATCTGGAAACCCTGTTGCAATGGCGGCTGGTATTGCTACATTAACCGAGTTATCTAAATCTGGATTTTATAAAGACTTAAATGCAAAAACACTTGAGTTTACGGAGAGCATCCAACGTTTTGCCACTGCTAGAAATTATAAGTTTAAAGTATTTTCGGTAGGCTCCATATTTTGGTTTGCATTTACGGAAGCGGAGAAAATTCAGACTGCCGAAGCGATCGATGCTTCAAGCATGGAGAAATTTAAAGTCATGCACCGTGAATTATTAAATAGAGGTATCTATTTAGGGCCATCGGGTTATGAAGTAGGTTTTGTTTCTGCAGCGCATACAAAAGTGGAGCTTGAAAAAGCGAAGAGAGCTATTTTTGATGCATTAGATTTGGTGTTTAAGAAATAATTAAATGAAAAAGTCGCTGGTCATATTTTACTTCTTATTACTCTATGCCTTAATCGAAATGTTTTGGTGGGGAACAGTTGTAATTGATCTTCAGCCTTCGCGAATGGCAATGGTAATGGGCGAGGGATCTGTATTCTTGTTTTTATTGGGAGTTGGAGCTTATTTTATTCATGCTTCCATAAAAAAGGAAGATAAATTACATGAACGTCAGCAAAATTTCCTGCTCTCTGTTACCCATGAATTAAAATCTCCGCTAGCAGCCATTAAGCTTTCCTTACAAACGATTGTAAAGAGAGATCTAGAAAAACAAATGCAATTATCATTGTTAAATAATTCTTTAAAGGATATTGAAAGACTTGATGATTTGGTAGAAAATATGTTGCTGGCAACAAAAATTGAAAGTAGAACTTATTCGTTTCCAAAAGAAGAGTTTGATTTTTCAGAATTGGTTACCAAAATAACCGACCGATTGCAGGTTCATTCCTGTGGAAATGAGCAACTAATTAATACCAAAATACAAAAGGATATTAAGGTAATAGGTGATAAATTTGCGTTATCATCTGTAGTAACTAATTTAGTAGAAAATGCTGTTAAATATTCGGGGCCATGTGCCGAAGTTGCAGTAGAACTCTGTCAAAATGACGGGAAGTCGATTTTAACGGTTTCTGATAAAGGTCTGGGCATTCCTGATGAGGAGAAAATGTTGATTTTCGATAAATTTTATCGCGTTGGCGATGAAAATGTTCGAAAATCTAAGGGTACGGGACTTGGCTTGTTTATTGTTAAAGAAGTATTACAAAACCACGACGCCGATATTAGCGTTAAAGATAACGTACCGCAAGGTGCAATTTTTGAAGTAACATTTAATTGATATGCCACAAAAATTAAGAATACTTTTGGTAGAAGACGAAGATCATTTGTTAGATGCCATCAAATTAAACCTCGAATTAGAAGGTTATAAAGTTCATGCCGTAAAAGACGGCAAAACAGCACTTAAAGTTTTCAAGGAAGAACGTTTTAACCTGATCATTTTAGATGTAATGTTGCCAGAAATGGATGGTTTTCAGGTATGTGAAACCATTCGTTTAGAGAATACAGAAGTTCCAATTTTATTTTTAAC
>DATJDT010000407.1:0-2355 GCA_035497275.1 Pedobacter sp. | reverse complement strand
GATCTGTATTACTGCCAGCCCGTACACTCATTCTGAATTGAATATTAGGCTCCTTTGTATTGGGTGATAAAATCACCGTTAATCCGTTCTTTAACGTATAAAAGCGAGATTTTGAGGGGTCGTTGGTTACATATTTATACGTGTAACCATTGGCTGTTGCGGTCTTCCATTGATAGGTAGACTGAGCCAATAAGCTTGAGCCTGCAAATAACAAACAGGCAATGATTAAGAATTTCAGTTTCATTTTTTTAATTGTTAAGAAACCCAATAGCTATGGGCCCATCTTCATAATAAGTTGTATCAAATATAAGTGGATTGATGTGTATTTTGAAGTAAAGATTAAAATAGTTTTCTATTATTTCTTTACTTTTACACCATGAACAAGCCCACTATTTTAGTTGTAAACGATGATGGAATTACTGCTCCAGGTATTAAAAGCCTGATCGAGGTAATGCAGGAAATAGGTAACGTAGTTGTAGTAGCTCCAGATGGTCCTCAATCGGGGATGGGACACGCGATCACTATCGGTAAACCTTTGCGTTTTGATAAGGTTGATTTATATCCTGGAGTTGAAATGTATAAATGTTCTGGTACTCCAGTAGATTGTGTTAAGTTAGCCGTTAACAAGGTGTTTAAAGGTAAAAAGCCAGATTTATGTGTTTCAGGGATTAATCATGGATTAAACAATTCAATCAATGTGATTTATTCAGGTACGATGTCGGCAGCAGTTGAAGGTGCAATTGAGAAAATTCCATCCATTGGGTTTTCGTTAGATGATTTTGCGCAAGATGCTGATTTTAGCCATTGTAAAAAGTTTATCAAAACTATTGCTTTGCAGGTATTGAATAATGGCTTGCCCGAAGCAACTTTGTTAAATGTTAATTTCCCTAAAGGAGCTAATCTCAAAGGAATAAAAATCTGTCGTCAGGCTAATGCAAAATGGGCTGAGGATTTTGAAGAGCGTACTGACCCTTATAAACGACCATATTACTGGCTTACAGGAGTTTTTGAGAACTATGATAAAGGAGAAGACACAGATGTTTGGGCTTTAGACAACGGTTATGTATCGGTTGTGCCAGTGCAATTTGACTTAACAGCTCACCACGCAATTCCCATATTAAATACATGGGACTTTAATGGAACGGTTGCTGGGAAGAAAACAAGCGGACCAGATGGCAATTCGCTGGGTTAACATGAAAGATCGAATAAATGGGATTAAAAACACGGTTTGGAATGGGTGTGCAGTAGGTTTTATTGTTCCTGTTTTACCCGGCATGTTGATGTGGTTTTTAATTCAACATGTTGCTGCATTTAAACAGGCCGACTTATTACTGATAGGTTGTGTGGCATTAAATGCTTTTTTGATGAATTATTTTTTTAAAAAGAATAAAGAAAATATAGGCCGAGGGATTTTAAGCGTTACGTTTTTATGGGCTTTTGCTTTTTTCTTTTATAAGGTCTTTTAGTTGGGGGAGCGGGGAAGTTCAATGACGGGTAACAAGGAAAGCGAACAACAAGAGGCGAAAATAAGAAACAAACAAGGCACAACGAAACAATAATAAGCGAATAGTAAGAAGCGAATAGCAAGAAGCAAACAACAAAAAGCAATTAACGACGACCGAACAACCAATAATTAACATAACCAAAAAAATGAAATACTATCTTGTTGCCGGTGAAGCCTCTGGAGATTTACATGGAGCAAATCTTATGAAAGCCCTGAAAAAGGAGGATCCAGCATCAGAGTTTAGGTATTTTGGTGGCGATAAGATGCAGGCCGAAGGAGGTGAACTAGTAAAGCATTATGCTGAAATGGCATTCATGGGTTTTACAGAGGTTATCTTAAATCTTAATACTATTTTCAAGAACCTGAAGGCATGTAAAAAAGATATCATGGCTTATCAGCCCGATGCTTTGATTTTAATAGATTTTCCTGGATTTAATTTAAAGATAGCCGACTTCGCTAAAGAAAATGGTATAAAAGTTTGTTATTATATTTCTCCAAAAGTTTGGGCATGGAATCAAAAAAGAGTGCTGAGAATAAAACGCGTTGTGGATCAGTTATTTTGTATTTTGCCTTTTGAAGTTGATTTTTATGCTTCGTGGGGAATGAAAGTTGATTATGT
The DNA here is from genome assembly GCA_035497275.1 of Pedobacter sp. Lineage (GTDB taxonomy): Bacteria > Bacteroidota > Bacteroidia > Sphingobacteriales > Sphingobacteriaceae > Pedobacter. The sequence goes on along the minus strand of DATJDT010000407.1, from coordinate 232 downwards.
CGGCAATCCACTTTTAGACGAAATAGCAGCGTTTAAAGTAAACCCCAATTTTAAAAAGGAGGAGGGATTAGGAGAGGATCCAATAATAGCACTATTACCAGGTAGTAGGAAACAAGAAATTGAAAGATTGTTACCGGTAATGCTAAGCGTGGTTGAAAGCTTTCCTGCTTGTCAATTCATTATTGCAGCTGCCCCAACATTTAATGAAGCGTACTATCAAAAGTTTATTGGT
>DATJDT010000406.1:0-7464 GCA_035497275.1 Pedobacter sp. | reverse complement strand
AATAACCTGTCTTTGTTTGGGTAACAATGCCGCCAGGTTTATCTCTTCCGCCTTCAAAGGTTTCGATATTTCTATTCAACCATTTGAAGTCGTTGTGGAATATAGTAAGGTAAAAACGAGGATCTCTGTTTAAGTATGGTGCCGATCCAGAAAACAAAGTCGAAACGGTATAAGATTTCCCATCTTTCATTTCAAAAGCATCTACTAATTCTTGTGTAGGACTAGTATAGCCATTTGCACTTACTGGCCCAGCGTAGCCAATAGGGGTATTACTGGTTTCCAGATCAGAAGTATTTGCCCTTTGGTATGCAAGAATAACTTCTGCATTTTTTCGTGTTGTAAATAAAGTACTAAAACTACTATGAAGTGAAAAAGCATTCAAATTCATTAGTGCTTTAGCAGCATTTGCAGCCTTGTTCCAGCTTTCGTCGCCAGTGGCGCTTGCATTTGCGTTGTATAACGGACTTGCCAAGTACAGTAATAATCTCGATTTTAAAGCCATTGCTGCACCTCTTGTAGCCCTACCCAGATTGCCATCAGTAATTGGATCTGGTCGGCCAGCAGCTATTACCTCCTCCAGCTGACTTAAAATATAATCAGTGGTTTCTTTACTCGTATTTCGCTGTATATTTAAGTTGCTGTTAAGTCCAAGCACATTATCGCCAAGTAGGGGTACACCACCGTATCTTTTAAAAAGCTCGAAATAAAAGTAAGCTCTTAAAAATTTGGCTTCAGCTATCCAATAGCCTTTTTCTTGTTGCATAGTAGCCTTAAAAGGAACCTTATCAATATTGGTCAAAAACTTATTTGCTCTTCTAATCCCCTGATAATTGTTATACCAAGCATCATCGGGATTATTAAATGAGCTAATTTGTCCATTTGTAAAACGTTCTATTGTACTTGCATTCTGTGAAGAGATTGCGTCGTCTGATGCCGCATCTAAGATGTTATTCGCTATTCTGTTATATCCCTTTGGTAAGTTTGTATAAATTTCGGTCAAATAGCCTTTTGCAAAATCACCTAGGGAATCTGTGGTGTCAAAAACATAATCTTCTTGCCAAAGATTTAGCGGTTTCTTCTCTAAATCACCAGATTTACAGGCGTTTAAAAAAATCATTCCCACGATAATACTATATAATAATTTTTTCATTTCTCTTAAAATTTGATGTTTACACCCATGTTTATTACTTTTTGAGCTGGATAGATATTTCCAACTGTTTCTGGATCAACACGATCAAATGCCGAATTGGTAAGCACATTTAAACCATTTGCAAATACTCTAATGGTGTTTAGTTTTATTTTGCTGGCAATGCTGTTTGGAAGTGTATAACCAACTTCAATGTTTTTTAACCTAACATACTTCCCGTCTCTCAACCAAAAAGATGAGGTAACTTGGTTGTTCACATTGCTTCCAACCGAAAGGCGAGGGTAGGTTGCTACGTTAGCCGTACCTGGAGTCCATCTGTCTAAATGATGCTCAAAGGCATTACCTAAACCATTGTTCTGAAATTCCCACTCTGTTGCTCCAGAAACATAGATAGTTCTATTTTCTACGCCCTGAATTAAGGCAGAAAAATCAAATCCTTTGACATTAAATCCGAAACTTAAACCATAATAAACCATAGGCTTGTTAGATCTTAATGACGTGATATCTAGCTGATTGATTATTCCATCACCGTTTAAATCCTGATATTTGATATCACCTGGAACGGGAATGTAACCAGCGATTTTTGCACTTGAGTTAATTTCCTGTTGATTTTGGAAAAAGCCTGTTGCTACATATCCAAAAGTTTGTGAAGCACTCTGCCCTGTTCTTTGCATCCAACCGTATTCTCTTTGAGGTTCATCCTGATAAATAATCTTTGATTTATTAGCAGTTACTGTTGTGGTGAGGAAATAATTGAATTTTTGAATTTTATTCCTATAGGTGGCCGAAAAATCTAGTCCACTATAGTTTGTCTTCCCAATATTTTCTACTGGGAACGCTATTCCTATGATACTAGAGCTCTTACCTCTGATTTGTAATAGATCAGTAAATTTGTGTTGATAGAAATCAGCTGTAAAGCTCAGTTTATCCTTAAATAAGGCAACATCTAAACCTATATTTAATTTTTTTGCTTTCTCCCAAGTAATGTTGGGGTTGGCTAAAGAGGTTTCTATTTTTGAATAGTTATAAGTTGCTCCAGTCCCGAAATAATAGCCTACTCCGTCAACATAGTATTGATCATAGATGAAGTAACCAGGGTTAGCATTTCCAGTTTTGCCATACGAAGCCCTAAGCTTTAAATTACTTATCCATGTTGCATTGTTGAGCACAAAATCCTCTTTATGAATATTCCATGCAGCGCCAACTGCAGGAAAAAAACCAAACCTTTTTCCTACAGGATATCTGTTTAAACCACTATAGCTCATCGCTACCTCGAACATATATTTTTCGTCAAAGTTGTAATGAAAGGAGCCTGCAAGATTCGAATAGTTTAATGGCAGATCGGCGCGATTAGGGAACTCATTCTGCACATTGGCGTTTAATAACAAATTAATGTTATGCTTGTTGAAGCTCCTGTCGTAACCCAATTGTAGTTCAGAATACAAGTTTTTTGATTGCAATACATTTGTGCTTGATCCAGCATTTTGGGTACCGTCGGTTTTAAATTTTTGATAGGTATAACTACCACTTCCATTGTCGATAGCATTATAAACTGCAAAGGTTTTTGTTCTACTGGTCTCATCGCCCAAACCAGTATTAAATGACACGCTACCTTTAACATACAATCCTTCAATTAAATCGTTGAGCGACCTTTTTAATGATAAATCAGCAGCAATTTGTCTGGTGTAAGATAAATTATAGCCAGACCTTGTGCTTAAGCCCCAAATATTATTTTGAAAGTTGTTATTTCCCCCCAGTGAACCATCAGGATTAAAAATTGGATAGGCATTTCGTGGTGTAGTACCAATTGAAGGAATAATGCCTCCTCCACCTGGATAATTTCCATTTTCTATAGAGCCAAATAAATTAAGGTTCAATACTAATTTTGGCGTAATGTCAATATCAATATTAGATCTAATAAGATATCTTTTATAATCTACATTAGTATTATATGCATTGTCTGAAGAGGTTTTGTATAATCCTTCTTGCGTTAAATAATCCAGTGAAACAAAATATCTGGCATTATTACCTCCACCATAAGTATTTAAGTTATAGCGAGTAAAAGGAGAATTCTTTTTCAATATTTCATCATACCAATTTACGTCAGGATACTTTACGGGGTCTGAATGATCACTGTATGCTTGCAAATCTGCTGCGGAATAAACAGGTGTCTTTCCATCATTAATTAAAGCTTCATTATATAGTGAAGCATAATTATATGCACTTAATGGCTTAGGTAATGCAGTAGCTTGCTGCCAAGCTGTTTGCGCAGTAAACGATATTCTTTGTTTACCGAGCTGTCCCTGCCGCGTTTTAATTGAAATCACGCCTCTACTCGACCTCTGTCCCAACATGATCGTACTAAGCGCATCTTTTAATACAGTAATAGATTCGATCTCCTCCGGATCTATAGAGTCGTAATTTCTTGGTACACCATTAATAAGCATGATTGGCCCTACACCTCTCAAAGAGACGCCGGCAACATCACTACCAGGTTCGCCAGTAGCTTGAAGTGTGTTTAAACCAGCGATTCTTCCACTTAAGGCATTTAAGTAAGAAGCTGACGGGGTGGTTGTTAAATCATTTGTAAATGCTTCTCCGAATGATTGGATATTCGTTGATTTTTTACGCGTATTGTAAAGCGCATTAAAAGTCTCTTTTTTTGAAATGACTTCATCAATAGAAATAGTTAAAGGATTAGTCGTTGCTTTATATTGCTTAGAGATAAAACCCGGAATATTAAACTCTAAAATATCTCCTTCAGTTGCTAAGTAATCATAATTACCGTTCTTGTCGGTAATTACAATTTTTCCAGTTTTTTTATTGGTAACGATAGCATCTTTGATAGGTTCATTATTCCCATCTAGCACTAGGCCTTTTTTTGGCGATACATTGTTTGTTGTGGGTGAAGTAATTTGAGCACTTAGGCTAAAGATCAAGCAGTAGGAGAACAAAAAAGTTAACCCCAGTTTTTTGATCCAATTCCCTTTTGCCTTAAAGATGAGGTAAGGTTTTGTCATATTTGGTTTTAATTTAGTTAGAGAATAGACTATTTAACTGTTGGTAAAGTTGAAGGATATTTGCTTTGTTTCGGGGTGATTTGCTTGTTTATTGTGGGGGAAAATATTGTTTTTAGCCTTAAAACGTCTCTTTTTATGCTTGAATGGTCTTGTTATCGTAAAATTTATTTAAGTTAGAATTCCAGTTAATAACCAATGAGAGCTTTTTGTACAACACTTCTATTTTTACTGTTCAACATTTTTTGTTTTGGACAAGATTTAGTGTTTAATCATCTTATTGCCGAAAATGGACTATCACAAAACTCTGTTTTTACCATTACACAAGATGCAAAAGGGTTTATGTGGTATGGAACACGTTATGGACTTAATAGATATGATGGTGTTAACTTTAAACTTTTTGTCAGCAAAAAAGATAATCCATATACATTAACAGACGATTATATAACAGCATCGTTTGTAGATAGAAAAGGTATACTATGGGTAGGTACCGTGAATGGGTTAAATAAATATGATGAAAAATTAGAGCGCTTTGAAAGGATTTATTTAAGATTAGCCACAACAAAGAGCCATACTTTTATAACTAATATTTATCAGGATTCTGCAGGAAATATTTGGGTGAATACCCAACAAGGGCTCTTTTTACTAAAAAATGGGATAGGGAATGATTTTGTGGAAGTTGCAACCATAGGGATGCCAAAATCGCTATCAAGCGTTGAAAATTTTTCAATCGTTGAGGATCACAAACATAATTATTGGCTAGGTACGTCTAAAGGACTTGTAAAATTTGTCTATCAGAAAGGTAAAATTGAGGTAATCAGAGAGTACACTAATTTATTGCCCTTCAGCCTAAATAGAGTTGCAATAGTAAGTATTGTACAAGTGGGCCCGAAACTTTGGATGGGTACTGAAAATGAAGGATTAATCTGCTTCGATATGGAAAGCGAACAGGTAAAAAGTTTCCCCAAAACCACAAACGGTTTAGTGCACAATTCGATTAGAAAATTGATCAAAACATCACAAAAAGAAATTTTAATTGCTACTCAAGAAGGGCTCAGCGTGTTAAATCCAATTACTCATACTTTTAAATCCTATCAAAATAAAAGTAGCTTAACAACCAGTTTAAATCAAAATTCTATCTATAGTTTATTTGAAGATAATGTTGGCTCAATATGGTTGGGTACGTACTATGGAGGTGTTAACGTAACCTATGCAAACCCCACCCCATTTAATAATTTAAAATATGATGATACAAGAAATGGTTTAAACCATAATATCGTGAGCTCTATTGTTGAGGAAGGTGATGGCAATTTATGGATCGGAACTGAGGGAGGTGGATTAAATTATTATAATATAAAGACCAAAAATTTAAATTATTATAGAAATAGCTTACATGATAAAAATAGCTTAGGCTCCGACTTTGTTAAGAAGGTTTATAAGGATCATGATGGGGGCCTATGGATAGGCGCACACGGCGGAGGATTAAATTACTTTGACAAAACCACGCAATCTTTTAAGCACTATGTTATTCAAAAAAATATAAACCAAAGTAGAACAGAAATTGTAGCTATTTTAGAAAGTAATGATCACCTTTTTTACGTAGGTACACAAACCGGTTTATATGTATTTAAAAGAACTTCTAGCAATTTACAACCCCTAGTTTTAAGAGGTAATTTAAAAATTGTAGCCAATCATAATATTAAGTTCTTATTCGAAGATAGCTTTAAAAACCTTTGGGTTTGTACCACCAAAGGCATTTTTAAGTTTGCGCCTAATGGAGAATATAAACAATTTACCCCAAAGAATGCAAGTAATAGTGTAAGCAAGAGTTCAAATTACTGCAATTTCATTTTTGAAGATAGCAACAAGGATATTTGGATTGGTTTGTACTATGGAGGGCTGATGCTCCTTGATAAAAACAAGAATCAATTTAATACCTCTTACGATGTAAATAATGGTTTGCCAAATAATAATGTTTTATCCATTGTAGAGGATAATAAGAAAAACCTATGGATTAGCACATCAAAGGGGCTCTCTAAGTTTAATTTGAAAGATAAAAATTTTCTAAACTACACCGTTGTAGATGGGCTAGCCGCTGATGAATTTAATTACAATTCGTATTATAAAAATAAAAAAGGAGAGATTTTTTTTGGAGGCTACAAAGGATTGACTTTTTTTAATCCGAATGATATTAAAATTAATACAAGAAAGAATAATATTGTTTTCACAGACTTATATCTTGATGATAAATTGTTAGGGATAAAAGATGAAAGCAATATTTTACAAAACAGCTTAAACCATACCAAGAAATTAACCTTTAAGAGTAATCAGAATATTTTTACCATAAAATTTGCTTTGTTGAATTTTATTAAAACAAGTAAGAATAAGTATGCCTACAAATTAGAAGGCATAAATAATACTTGGATTGAAACAAGTTTGCCAGCTGCTACTTATATAAATCTTCCCTCTGGTGATTATAAATTGCTAATTAAAGGAGCAAATAATGATGGAGTTTGGAGTGATGAAAGCGCTATTGATATCAAAATATTACCACCTTTTTATAAGACGTGGTGGGCTATTTTAGTTTATTTAATTATTATAAGTGCTGTTTTATTTTTTATTGTAAGATACTTTTTCCTTAAACAGCTGCTGCTAAAGGAAGACCAGCTACATCAATTAAAGTTGAATTTTTTCACCAACGTTTCACATGAAATAAGAACACATATTACGCTGTTATTGGCTCCGATTGAAAAACTCTTAGAACAGGCACCAGTAGACAAGAGTCAAGAAAAGAGTTTCATAAATATTAAGGCAAGTTCGAATAGATTGTTGCGATTGGTAAATGAGCTAATGGATTTTAGAAAAGCAGAAACGAAAAATTTAAAATTAGCTGTTAAAAACTATGATATCATCTTAGTAATAAGCGAAATCTTGAATTCTTTTAAAGAGTATCTGGCCAACAAGAATATCAATTTGGTTTTTAATCATGAAAGAAATCCAATTTTTTTGAATTTTGACAAATTACAATTAGAAAAGGTCTTCTTTAACATCTTAATCAATGCCTATAAATTTACCCCTAACAATGGAACTATTAAGGTAGAAGTTGTGAAAGGAAATGAAAATATAACAGTATCTATTGAAGATAATGGAGAAGGGATTGATAAAAAATATTTGGATAAATTGTTTAATAATTTCTTTCAGGTTGAAGATTATAAAATCCAAAATACTGGATATGGAATTGGCCTAGCATTATCAAAGAATATCGTTGAGCTTCATAATGGTTCAATTACGGTAGATAGC
>DATJDT010000405.1:0-6609 GCA_035497275.1 Pedobacter sp. | reverse complement strand
ATAGCTTGCTGTTCCAGTTCCAAAATCAGTTCCGGCTGCTGCAATGGGAGCGCCTAAATCACCAGTGCATACCTGTGCTTTTATTTCATTTATGGAAAATAAAATAAGGAAGAAAAGATAAAACGATCGAAATAGGTGGTTCAATTAAAATGATTAAGCCAACAAAATAGCTAATTGCTTTGAAATAACATAAACAATTACTTTGTTAAAGTCTGTAAAAATGCAATCGTATTTACATCATCCGCATAATCCCATAATTTTGGATGTTGACTTTCACCGAAATTAATCTTTCCTTTTTTACTGTTTAAATCAATATTCGAAACAACACATTGAATGTTTTCGTTTTCTTTAGCTATCAATTTTTCGAGATCGTTTATCGAATTGTATTCCTCATAAAACAATACTGCTAAAGGCGAGGTGAAAGAAGTATCCTCTTTAACCAATAGAAAACCATTATCAAAGTGTTTAACAGCATTCACTAAATAGATGGATTTATTATAATCGTAATTGTTATTGTATTTGAAATGATTAATAATGGGTTGATATTTTTCCAATGGCTCGAAGAAATTTTTCATGTCATATCCTTTTGGAATATAGATTTTTGATACGTTTCTACAACCTAAGCCAAAATAATCGAAAATATCATGACCTAAATCTTCAATTTCAGTTTTTGTTTCATTACCACTTAATACTGCTATGCTATTTCTATTTTTTCTAATGATGTTGGGTACTTTCCCAAAATAATAATCGAAATAGCGAGAAGAATTATTGCTGCCCGTCGCTATGATCGCATCAAAGTTCTGTAAACGCTCCACATATTGGATACGATCAGTTAATGAAGGCTCTAAAGCAATTAATTGTTTTAATACCGTGGGGATTAATTTATCATCGGAGGATGACATTTTAATGAGTGCAATATTTCCTGTTGCTAGTACACAAATTACATCATGAAGGCCAACTAAAGGAATATTTCCTGCTAAAATTAATCCAACTTTTTTTGGACTTGTAGCCATGCTTATTGTACTAAACCATTGCGCTAGGTCGGTTTCATTAAGCATTTTACCTAAGGAGTTAAGGGACTTTCTAACCTCTTCGGGTGTAAACCAGGCATTGTGGTGTTGGGCAGTTTCTGTAATAGCTGCCAGGTCATTATTCGGGTCACACATTAACTCGCCTAATTTTTTTAGAGCGGTAATTAACATTTTAGTAGTAGGTAATGACATATTTAGAACTATTATAAAACGATTATTGTTATATTTGCAGCTGCAAAGGTAAACTTAGCAATAGATATAGACGAACACATGGCAATTAAAATAACAGACGAGTGTATTAATTGTGGAGCATGCGAGCCAGAATGCCCAAATAATGCAATATATGACGCAGGTACAGCCTGGAGATTTTCTGATGGTACAAATTTAGAAGGTATCATTGATTTTGGAGGACAACAAATTGATGCAGGGGCTTCTCAAGATGCAGTTTCTGACGAGGTTTATTATATTGTATCAGATAAGTGTACAGAGTGTAAAGGTTTTCATGATGAACCACAGTGTGCTGCTGTTTGTCCAGTAGATTGTTGTGTAGATGATGAAGATGTACGTGAAACAGAAGAAGAACTTTTAGCTAAAAAAGCCTGGTTACATCAGGAAGGATAGTTTTCAATCTTGAGTAGTTAGTCTCAAGTCAAATTAAGATAAAAAGAGATGTAAAAAGCATCTCTTTTTTTATGGAGAAAGTTTTAGTCTTGAGTCACTAGTTCTTGGTTCCAAGTGAAAGAGATTTAAAGAAGAATCTTTTTATACTCTCGCTTAGGGTGCTATGGAGAAGCTGCTGTGAAAGGGTAATACCACGTTCAAGAACTGCTCGAGAAGGCTTCGACATTTCTTCGTGATGGACTCGAACACTTCTCGAACACTTCTCGACCACTTCCCGAACGCTTCTCGGAGCTTTCCCGAAGACTTCCCGAACAAATAGGCCTTTTTCCCGAACACTTCCCGAACACTTCCCGAACAAAACATGCTTTTTCCCGAACAACTCCCGAACAAAGCTGCTCAAATTAGTCTTTATTGGGTATAATCATTACCGGACAAGCGGATTTTCTCGCCACATGTTCTGCTACACTGCCCATTAAGAAATGATATAAGCCTCCTCTGCCATGCGTTCCTATAACGATCAACTCAGCACCCCACTCATCAGCTTGTTGTATAATGCCATGACTTGCCGTGTCGATAATTGATAAATAAGTAGTGGCGATGCCTTTACCATGCTTGTTTGCAATCTCTTCTAATAGCATATGACTATTCTCTTTGCTATTATCATAAGCTTCTAAAAAGACTGGCGCTAAAGTAAAATCAGGGTTAACAGTTGCTGGCGCTGGTTCTATGATATTAACTAAGGCTACTTCAGCTTCAAATTTTTGCGCCATTTCATAACCAGTTTTTGCAGCTAGTTCAGAACAAACGCTGTTATCAACTGCGATTAAAATTTTTTTAAAGTTCATGATGCTGTAGGTTAAGTAAATATTTAATTAAAAGTAACAATTTTTTGGCTTAAATGTTTGGTTATAAGAGCTAATCCTTATTTTTGATTATGGAAATTTATCACCTTTGTAGGGTTGCAGTTGCGCCATTAAGAAATGAACCTTCGGATAGAAGTGAAATTGTTTCTCAGTTATTATTTGGCGACCGTGTTAAACTTTTAGAAAAGACGGAGAAATGGTGCAAAGTTATTACCTACCATGATGATTATGAGGGCTGGATGGATTATAAGCAACTAAAATTAATTAGTGAAGCAGCGTTTTTAGCCGAGCAAAATTATACTTATGTAACACCTGCCCAATTAGATAATACTTTAATTGCAAGTGATGGAACTAAATATTATTTAACGCCAGGTAGTACATTGCCCAATTATAAAGATGGTTTTTGTGAGATTGGAGAGGAGAAATTCAGCGTAACTTCCACGCCTTTTGTACCTAATATGGCGAATTTTAAGGATGATGTTGAGCGTAATGCTAAATTTTTTGAAAACACTTCTTATCTGTGGGGAGGTAGAACATTCTTTGGCATAGATTGCTCTGGTTTTGTACAAACAGTATACAAGTTAAATGGTATTCAACTTAAAAGAGATGCGTCACAGCAAGCGGAACAAGGAGAAGCAGTAGACTTTCTAGAGTCTGCTGTTTTGGGCGATTTAGCATTTTTCGATAATGAAGAAGGTAAGATTACCCATGTTGGGCTAATGCTAAACAATCATCAAATTATCCACTCAGCCGGAAGAGTACATATCGATCCGATTGATGGTCAGGGTATTTATAGCGTAGAATTAGGAAAATATACGCATAAATTGAGGATCATTAAGCGGTTTGTTTAAAAGCTTAGCCCATCAATTCCTTATACAATTTATCGAAATTGGCCTTTAGTTCTGCTAGTTCATCTTCAACTTTGGTTAATCGTTCTTCTAGCTCAGTATTTCCTTTAGAAGGGGTTTCATTTAAATACTCTTCTTCGATAGTTTCTACATCGCCAGCGAATAAATGCATGTAACGAACCTCTTTTTGACCAGGTTTGCGAGGTAATTGTTTGATATAAGCTGGAGTTTCGTTAGCTAGTTTTTCTAAAGTTTGTTGCACCTCTTCCAAAGTTTCAAACTCATATAATCGTCCCGAATTGGTATTGATTTCACCCGGCGTTTGCGGACCTCTTAAGAAGAGAAGGCACATAATCGCCACTTCGGAAGGGAGAAGTGGGAATACAATCGCAAAATTATGCTTGTATTTAATGTTTCGGATAGAGCCACCAGTTGCTGTGGAAATTAAGCCCGCAATTTTTAAAGAATTTAGCGCAGTACTGATCGTCGACTCGTCATATTGTACCACAGGTTTACGTGATGTTTTCTGATTACAAGCGGCTGCTAAGCCATTCAGCGTCATCGGATAATAATCGGGAGTAGTTTTGCACTTCTCCATTAAGGCCCCTAAAACGCGTATTTGTTCGGCCTCTAGTATTGGCAAAGCTTTTGGTGTGTCCATAAGGCTAAGATAAAGTATCTAAGCTAAAAATGGATGATTTATAGAAAATGTTATCAAAAAGTGCCCTTAAGGCCTAGATATCCATTTCCCAGATCATTACTTTTCTATCATCACCCGTTGAAATCAAATATTTCCCATCCACAGACCATATCATTTTATTGATGGAGTGACTATGGCCAATGTCAGTTTTCTCTAAACTTAAAATCTTATATAATTTAAAGTTTTCGGCATCCCAAAGTTTAATACTTTTATCCTGGCTACAGGTTGCAAAATAGGGGAGTGAAGGATGGAAAATAATGCTGTAAATGCTAAATAAATGCGCTGGAATAGTTTGCCTTAATTCATAGTTGGGTAGATCCCATATTTTTAACTGCGCATCTCTACTGCCCGAAATCAGGTATTTGCCAGTAGGATGGTAAGCCAATGATGTTACAGCGAAAGTATGTCCCGCTAGGGATTGCTTTAAACTATAATCACTTAAGTTATAAATTCTAATTTGATGATCTTTGCATCCGAATGCAATCTCTGTTTCGTTAGGAGAAATTGCAATAACCCTTACTGTGTTATAAGCTGCTTGAAAACGGTATATTTCTGTAAAATCAGTCAATGACCAAACAGCAACTGTACCATCTTCTCCAGTTGTAATTAATTCATGCTTGCCTTTAATAGCTTTAATATCGAAAATCGGTTTCGTATGGGCGTTTATACGAATAATTACTTTCTCTTCATTTAAATCGAAAACAGTAAAGGCACCACTTCTTTCCCCAATAAATAGTAGATGATCTTGCCTATGCAGCGCATAAACAGAACTTTGAACTGGCATTTTTACTTTGGTAAAAGCCATTTCTTTCAGAGACCACTCTACAACACCTTTGTCATTTCCCGCGCTAAAAAATGCATCATCCTTATCAGCATTAGCTAAAGCATAAACAGGGTTTTGGTGACCGGAAAGCGTTTTTACGTGTTTCAGCATGTTGATTGTTTTGGATTTTACTATCGCGAAAGCGCATGCAAAATGCTCCGCTATTTGTGTCTTTTTTCTAAATTGAGCGCAATATCTTCTAAACTCTTTCCCTTTTCTTTTAATAAGAACATTAAATGAAAGATTAGATCTGATGCTTCGTTCACAAAGTCTTCGTCGGTTTCTGCAAGCGCAGCAATAACTGTTTCTACGCCTTCCTCTCCAACTTTTTGGGCAATTTTATTTAAACCCTTGTTACGCATTTTATTGATATAGGAACCCTCAACTGGATTTTCATACCGATCGGATATAATATGTTCCAATTCAAATAAAAAGTTCTGGTTATAATCGGTATTAAAACAGCTTCTGCTTCCCGTATGGCAAGTTGGTCCCACCGGATCAGCCTTGATCAAGATGGTATCTTTGTCACAATCGATCGAGATTGATTTTACCGTTAAAAAATTGCCGCTCTCTTCGCCTTTGGTCCATAATCTGTTTTTTGAACGGGAAAAGAAAGTTACTTTACCTTCTTTTTGTGTTTTTTCAAAGGCTTCAGCATTCATATAGCCTAACATCAAAACTTCTAAAGTTTGGTTGTCTTGTATGATAACAGGGACTAAGCCATCAGTCTTTTCCCAGTCGAGTGTGTTTATGTTAATTTGCATTTTCTTGTTTTCGTTCCTCGCAATGACGCTTTGCTTCGTGCTTCGCAGCGCCTCGCAATGACGTTTCGTGACGCTTGTTTTTTATATCCTTATTGGAATATTATTTCTTTTTAATTCTTGTTTTAATTCTGGTATCAATATCTCTCCATAATGAAAAACAGAAGCAGCTAATGCAGCATCAACTCCCGCTTTTTGAAACACCTCTGTAAAATGGGCTGTTTTTCCAGCTCCGCCTGATGCGATGATTGGAATATTAATAGTTTCGTTAATTTTTCTTAGCAGATCACAGTCAAAGCCTTGTTTAGTACCATCATGATCCATTGAAGTTAATAATATTTCTCCAGCCCCTAAATCTTCAGCCCTTTTAATCCAACTCTCTGTTTCAAGTTCTGTTATTAATCTGCCACCATTGAGGTGAACAATATTTTTGCCGTTAATATGTTTGGTATCTACTGCTAAAACAACGAACTGAACGCCAAAATTTTTAGCTAAATCGGCAATTAAATTCGGGTTTTTTACAGCCGCTGAATTAATACTGATTTTGTCTGCTCCAGCATTTAATAAAGCTTCAGCATCTGCAATCTCTGTTATTCCGCCACCAATGGTAAATGGGATGTTTAATTGCCGAGCAACAGATTTTACCATCTCAATCATTGTTTTTCGGCGTTCGTGTGTTGCAGTAATATCTAAAAACACAAGCTCATCAGCACCTTGTTCTGCGTATTGGGCCGCTAATTCTACAGGGTCTCCAGCATCGCGCAAATCAACAAAGTTTACACCTTTCACGGTACGGCCATCTTTTACATCCAGGCAAGGGATTATTCTTTTACTTAGCATTTTTTGTTTTCGTCAATTTTTTGTGCTTCTGGCTCCAATAATGATTAAAATTATCCCTGTAATTAATGTAGGAAACCATAAAAGAAAGGAATACTTTCCTGTTGTTGACATAAATTGGGTGA
>DATJDT010000404.1:0-2756 GCA_035497275.1 Pedobacter sp. | reverse complement strand
AACTTCGTAGCGACTTATTTCTTGCTTATCCTTAAAGCCAATATTGATTCCCAAATCTTCTTGTGAAAGATTAGCCTCATCTCGCAGTTGTTTTATCCGTTTACCTAGCTTTATTTTAAAAATTGCTACTGGTATTTGCTCCATTTGGAAAACTGTTGATAATTAGCATAAATTAAGTAAACATAAATGTTGACTTTTCTAAAAAAAGTATTACATTTGATTTAAATAAAGAGGTATTTATTAGAGTCTTGCAACTACAATTCTGACGCCGTTGAAGCAAGACAGCAGATTAAATGCCCATGTCTATATGTAGATGTATATATTTGTATATCGAAATAGATGTGGGGCTGCTGTAATTCCATTTCAATAATAAGGCGTCAGAAACTTTAAAGTAGTATGGTATGCGGTCCCACATGTATTATTGTGGTTTTCATCCAAGCAAGACTCGTATAACCAATACGAGCTATGAAAGAACTAACCAAATGTGTAATTATTGTTACAGCTAGCTTTTTAAGAACAGCTAGGTTTGGCTTTTGTTTTTCAAGTATTCCCAATTCAACTTGCCCATTTAACAGGCTTTATGCACTAAAGCCTAAAAATCCTGTTTAATCAAAAATATAAGCAGGCGGCAAAGCAATATCATTTAAGTTAGAAATAGTTAAGTACTTTAATAAAGTGCTGCCTGCTTTTTATTGTCTAAAATTATCAAATCAACTGAACCATTTCAATTGTACTTTTTTAAAGTCGGTTGAAAAAATTAAATAAACTATAATGATGAAAAAAATAACGGCGCTATGCGTACTGGCATTGCTTTGCCTAAATTTTTATGCGAATGGGCAGGAAAATAAAGCGGTAGATGTAATTAAAAAGGGTTTACAGATAGGCACTCAGATGCCAGATTTGACGCTTAATAACTTGAATAATTATAAGGACGCAAAAGGTAGAATAACTACCACAGCGAAAATCTCTGATTTTAAGGGAAAATTGCTTATTCTGGATTTTTGGGCTACCTGGTGTGCTCCTTGTGTGGCTATGATACCAAAAATGGATAGCTTGCAAAAGGCTTTCCCTGATAAATTACAATTCCTTTCTGTAACCTATGAGGCTGCAAATACAGTACTTCCACTTTTATCAGGTTTAGAAAAGGGTAGCGGTAAGCCATTTGGCCTTGCTAACTTGTTTGAGGATGAGGAGCTTCATAAGCTATTTCCACATGTATACCTCCCTCACTACGTTTGGATTGATCAAAATGGGGTAATATGTGCAATTACCGATTCGAAACCTATTAAAGCGAAAGAAATAGAGAAGGTATTTAAGTCAGGCTATCAACAGCTCGCAAGAAAGCAAGACTTCAAGATGAGTTTTGATAAGACTATGCCCTTGTTTTTTAAGGGTAATGGTGGTGATGGGGAGACGGTAACTTATCGCTCATTGTTGGCCACCTACATTCAGGGGATTCCAAATAATTTTTACAAAAAACCGGCTGTTCAAGGAACTGAAGGATTTGCCAGCGTATCAATAAAGAACTGGATTCTTGCCCATATGTATAATATTGCCTTGGGAGCCGACAAAAAGAATTATGTAATGAATCATTTTATATATGAAACGAGAGATTCTACAAGGTTAAACCCTTTCAAAATGAAGGATGAATGGAAGAAATATGCTTGGTGCTATGAACTAACACTGCCTCCTGCTTTACAAGCCGACGGCTATCGGTTGATGTACGAGGACCTGAATAGGCTTTTTCCGCAGTATAAGGTGAAGGTAGAAAAACGATTGAGAACGTGCTATGCACTAAAAGTAATTGATCAAAGTAAACTATTGCCCGTAAGCGGTGAGCCTCGTAACATGAAACATATTCCCACTGCCTTATGGATGAGAAACGGTACACTAGATTTCTTAGTAAATACGCTTGAAGCATATTATTATTACAATGCTCCAATACCAATAATTGATTTATCAGGCTATACAGAAAATATCGATATCGATATTAATGCGAAGTTGGAAGACATTGATGCTGTAAATAGAGAACTCCAAAAATATGGTTTGGCATTCGTTAAGGGCGAGCATGAAGTCGACATGATTGTATTTAGAGATTCAATCAAATAAGAAACCTTAATCATATTATACAAATTTTATGAAGAACATATTTTTAATGATATGCGGCTTGCTACTGCTTAATTTTTCAGCCAATGCACAACAAAAAATTTCGGTTATTGGAAAAGTCTTAGATGAAGATAAAAATCCATTAATAGGGGCTATAGTGCAAAACCTAAATCAAAGTGTCTCAACAGCAGAAGATGGAACATTTAAACTTGATTTAAGAAAAGGTGTTGCTACGATTTCCATAAGCTATGTTGGCTATGTTAAACAAAAGTTTGATGTGAATGTTGCTGAAGCAATGAAGCCGCTTATTTTTATT
The DNA here is from genome assembly GCA_035497275.1 of Pedobacter sp. Taxonomy (GTDB): domain Bacteria; phylum Bacteroidota; class Bacteroidia; order Sphingobacteriales; family Sphingobacteriaceae; genus Pedobacter. Next base: position 334 of record DATJDT010000404.1, on the reverse strand, counting down.
CTCAAGAGTAGTTTAACTTCACTTCAAGAAGTGGAAATCTCTACAGGCTATCAAAAGATGCCAAAAGAAAGAGCAACTGGCTCTTTCGAATTCGTTGGTAAGGAATCATTAAACAGAATCGTAAGTACTAATATTGTCGATAGGCTGCAAAACGTTGCTTCTGGTCTTGTTTTTAACAAAGATCAAAGTGTTGTGAATGGCGCTAGTCCAATAAGTATTAGAGGGCAAAATACCATTTTTGCCAATGCAAAACCTCTTATTGTAATCGATAATTTCCCTTACGAAGGCGACTTGTTAAATATTAATCCGAATGACGTAGAGAGCCTAACCATTT
>DATJDT010000403.1:0-5588 GCA_035497275.1 Pedobacter sp. | reverse complement strand
TATGATGAGATTTTAGGCTTAACAGAACGTGGCTTAAAAAGTGTAACGATCTTGCCTTTAGGCTATCGCGATGAAACAGGCGATTGGTTAGCAGGCCTTAAAAAAGTACGCAGACCTAAGTCAGAATTCATTACTGAATTTGCGTAGTTATTATCTTCTTCACTCCTCTTCACTTTAACACTTTGACAAATTTTTAAAGTTTGTCAAAGTGTTAAAGTGAAGAGTTTAAGATCCTTTCCAATTGTAAAAATTTGTTAAAGATTCCTTCAAATGCTAAGCCCTTAATCAATAATCGATATATTAGCAAATAATCATACAAGGAAGCCATTTTGATGAAGTCGATACAATTATTTTTTGCAGTTTTTATTTGCTCAACATTAATCAGTCTGACTGGTTTTGCACAACAGGATAGCATTAACTTAAATACTATCCTTACCAAAGTAAAAAAATTGGCCGATGAGCAGCCAGTAGAAAAAGTATATCTACATTTTGATAAGCCCTATTATGCTGTTGCCGATACGATGTGGTTTAAGGCCTATGTCACCGTAGAGCAAAATCTCCCGTCCCCATTTAGCAAAATTGTATATGTTGAAGTATTTAACGCTAAAGATTCACTAATCAAAACAGTTAAATTACCACTCAAAAATAGTGTCGCCTATGGCAATATCCCCATTAATATGCAAAGTTTTAAACAGGGAAATTACTATGTGAGGGCTTATACCTTATGGATGTTGAACTTTAGCGATGATTATCATTTCACCAAAACCATTCCCATCGGAGAAGCTATAGATAAAGATTTAATTACCAATATTTCCTTTATAAATGAAGAAGTAGATAAAAGTATTAAAACGACTGCCAAAATCCAGTTTAGAGACCTCACCAAAAAAGTATATGCCAATAAGGTTGTAAACTGGAGCATCCTCTCTAACTTCGATGAAGTTGCCAAGGGTAAAGGTACGACCGACCAAAATGGCATCCTCAATATCACAGTGAATAGTAAAGCTGGCGAACTGATCACCAAAGGAAATATCTTAACCACTATTAATACAAGCGATAAAGAAACAGCCAATGCAGTTTTCGATTTAAAACAAACCACCAATGCAATTGATTTCCAATTTTTCCCGGAAGGAGGAAGTTTGATTTCGGGAATACCTAACCAAATTGGTTTTAAGGCTATCAATGCAAACGGACTTGGTATAGATTTAAAAGCAAGCATCTTGGCCGACAATGCTGAAATAACAACTATTAGTAATTCTCACGCTGGAATGGGCTCTTTCTACATTACACCTGAGGAGGGAAAAACCTATACAGCAAAATTAACTTTTAAAGATGGTACCATCAAAACTTATCCGCTACCTAAGCCAGACGCGAGTGGTATTACGCTACAAATAACAAATCAAACGCCTGAATTAATTAATTTAAAGGTAATTGCAAATACAGCCTATTACGAAGCAAATAAGGGAAAATCTTTTTTTATAGTTGCACAGAACAACAGCGTAGTTTATTATGCCGCAAAAGCGACATTGGCTAACCAATTGATAAGCGTCAGGATCCCTAAAAAGGATTTCCCGGCGGGTGTTCTCCAACTTACGCTTTTTAATGCTGAAAATACTCCTCTGAGCGAGCGCTTAACTTTTATAATGCCATCAAAGGGAATCAATTTAACGGTAAAAACAGATTTACCTGCTTATAAAACGCGTCAAAAAGTGAAGATGACCGTAAATGCAACTGCTAATAGTCTGCCTATTATTGGAGATTTCTCAGTTTCAGTGATCGATGAGCAAAAGGTTCCTATTGATGAAAACAATGAAACCACCATTTTAAGTTCGCTACTGTTAACATCAGATTTAAAAGGCTACATAGAAAAGCCTAATTATTATTTTAACAAAACAGACGAAAAGAAAATAGCCGAGCTAGACAAATTAATGCTCACACAGGGCTATAGAAGATTTTCTTACAAAGATATTTTAGCTGATAAATTTCCCGTTGTTAGCTACCTCCCAGAACAGGGAATATCTTTAACAGGTACTTTAAGAGATTTAACTGGGATGCCTGTAAGAAAAGGATCATTGCGCTTAATGGTGCCGGGCAAACCTATTTCGGCCGAACTTGTAACAAGCAACACCGGGCTATTTAACTTCCAAAACTTAGTTTTCCCAGATTCTTCTCAAGTGGTCATCAGTGCAAAATATAATCCAAATGCAGCAAACATGATGATCATTATGGACGGGACACCAGTGCCTAATCCTGGGAAAAATAGAAATGCAGTTGATGAAGTTAAAAATATAGATACCGCATTATCAGCCTATTTAAACAATAGTCAAAAACAATATCGTTACCTGCGTACCTTAAAAGAGGTTGTAATTAAAGGTGCTCCGGCTAAAAAAGTTAGTCACCGAGACCATAGTGCACTTGTGGGCTTAAGTCCAAACGCCGACCATGTAATAAATGCCGATGCATTTTCAGGCTGTGGAGGGATGTTTTTAGATTGCGTGAGATCGCGAGCAACAGGACTAACTTTTGATCAAGATAAATTTTATGTATCAAGGGATTATAATCAAGGAGGTAGAACGCCTGTTCAGGTTTTCCTCAACAATTTTCCTGTCGATGCACGAGATATAAATTCTGTAAACTTAGCGGAACTAGAATCGGTAGAGGTATTTTTAACTGACCAGCTCGGTACGGTAGATCGCGCTTATGGAACTAAAGGAGTATTAGTTATAAATACTAAAGCACCCCCTAAAGGCACGAAGATTAGTCGCCAAGAATTGCTTGACATGATCCCTAAGAAAAATATCATTACCATTTCTCCAATGGGCTACAGCAAAGAAAGAGAGTTTTATTCGCCAAAATACCTGCCAAATGCACCAATTTCGAATACCGATTTACGGACTACCATTTATTGGAACCCGAAGGTGATAACAGATGCCACAGGGAATTTTAGTTTCGATTTCTTTAATGCCGATGGTAAAGGTTCTTATAAGGCTGTTATAGAAGGCTTTGATAAAGATGGAAATATTGGCAGAGCTGTTTATCGATATAAGGTAAATTAAAGGTTAATTAATCTTTTATCGCATTACCGAAACCGGCGATCATATTTTTCATCCGATTATAAGCCGTAAAGGAGTTATTATCCCGATCAAAATTAATGGAGATAAAACCAGGCTCATAATTTAGATAAAACTGTGTACCGTCATTTAGTTTAATCTCTACCTTCTTAATATCGTTTGCTGAAGTAAAAATACGATCTTCCTTTAAATTGCGCTCAATGTAATTTTGCGCAATAGCAGTTTTCTCCTCTGGAAAATTTGCTTTAAAGTTTAGCTCATCCCTATTGTCTTGAACGGTAATTGAAGTATGATGACGATTGCCCGAATTCTTGGTACATGCGCCTAAGGCTAAACAGCCCATAAGGAAAATAGATAGGATTGTTGTTTTCATTTATATTTATTTTTTTAAGCCAATACAATATTTTAGTGCTTCAATTTGCAAGGGTACGTGGTTACGACCAACTACTGCAAATACTTTTTCACCTTTCATCACATACTCCGATAATACTTTAACCATATAAACATTACGATACTCAGTAGATAAAACTGCGAGCTCATTTGTAATACGGTTTTCTTTACTTTGTGGATCAAACCAAGAAGCGGGAGCCTGCCACCACGCAATCTCTTTGCCAAATTGTTGCTCGAACACATCGGCTAGTTGATCAATTGATTGGATTGCAGTTTCTCTGCCTAGCATTTTACTAACAATAGACAGCATGTTCTTAATTTCAGTAGTAAGTTGTTCCTTCCCTAAATCTTTTCTCGTTCTTAAACGCATAGCCTCTTTGCTTAACATATACATATCTACTGTGGTTTGAGGATGTTTACTTACCAAATAAGTATATAAATCTGCAATGGGCGGCTCCAAACTCTTTGTCGGTATTCCAGCTTTCTGTGCCAAATACCTAACGTACCCTGACTCGCCAAATTTTTGAATAGTTAAGGTGTCACTTGCTGCAATTCCACGATCTGGTCCTTCGTAAAATGCAAGCGTAGGTGTAAAACTATTCCATTTGCCTTGAATATAAGCGAACTGCTGATGATTTGGTTCATCCACATGCTCAGCTCCTATATATTGCAAACTTCCTTTAGACGTTTCAAGTAATACTTCCCATTTAGTTGCGGGCGTTTCCTTCCAATCCTTATGCTTGATTAAATATTTTTCGAAATCTACCTTTTGTGCAAAGATTTGATTGGTAATTGCAATTAGTATTAAAATGTAAATACTTCTGTATCTCATCATCTGATTATGATTAAATTAATTTGCTCTATTTTTTATATCTTCTGCAGCAGTGTTCCTATTTCTAGCCGATTTTACCTGCTGATTTCCAAAATTATAATTCACCGAAAAGGAAGCCCGTCTGCTTAAATAACGATTAACAATTTGCAGATTCACATTCTGATAGGCAAGCTTTCCTTCCCAACGATTGGTTAAGAAAATATCGTCCATACCTAGCTTTATTTTTAACTTCTTATCTAACATACTTTTCTGAAGTCCCGCATTCACCGCATACTGTGTGATCGTAGTTTCTTCGACTCCATTCACTCTTGGAGAATTTAGCCAAAAGTTAACTTCAAGCGTAAAATTCTTGGGAAGTATAAATGATTGTGAACTACCTAAGTTATACGCAAATTTATTTGCGGTAAAGACACCTCCTTCTAAATTATTGTCGTCGAATTTATTAATGTAAAAACTTACGTTGTTCTGCATTCTCCAAAACTTCGTTACATTGATCGGCACATAAATATTTGCCGCATAATATTGAGCTCTACCTAAATTTTTGCGGATTACACTAACTATTCTAGTAGAATCATTTTGTTGGGTAATTTGGGTAATCATATCTCGTGCGCCTGAATAGTTTAAGGAAAACGATACCTCCTTGTAACTATACCCTATTTCAACGTTATTGGTAAATTGGGGTTTAAGATAGGGATTGCCTTCGTCTACTGCATAAGGATCCATATAGAATACAAAAGGATTTAGTTGTTGATAATTTGGTCGATCTACCCTGCGGCTATATGAATATCTAATGTTATGATTTTCAGCTAATTTTTGGTTAACAAATAAGGTTGGGAATAGTGATAAATAATTTCTTTCTACTTCTTTCTTTGCAGTAACAGAATTACCGTTAGAATGGGTATGCTCTGCCCTTAAACCCAATTGGACTTGCCATTTGGACCAATTTTTTGAAAGACTAGTATATAGCGCATTGATATTTTCTTTATAAATAAAGTTGTTTGATTTTCCAGCATCGTTTTGCCATAATCCTCCAACCAATGCCGCCGAAAGAAAATCATTGTTGGTAATTACGTAACTACTTTTTACACCAGCTTCAAGTTTCAACGTTTTAGAAATAGGATAAGCAAAATCACTCTTTGCAGCATAAACATCAATTTTAGCTTCCGTGTTATTTCTTAAGGCAGTAGTTCTATCAATCACATTGGAACTATTTATATACTGAGCATCAAAATTTTCATCTTTCTTGTTGCTAAAACCCGAATAATCTACATCCAAAGTCAAGCTAGTCCCATCCTTTT
>DATJDT010000402.1:0-7641 GCA_035497275.1 Pedobacter sp. | reverse complement strand
AAAGAGCAGTCAATACCCCTATACACCTTAAAAAGTAACGAAAGTATCGCTTTTAGCTTCGACGACCTAAAAGGTGGGAATCGCGGCTATAGCTATACAGTAGAGCATTGCTCGTCTGACTGGAAACCTTCAAAAATTAATGCTATCGATTATTTAGAAAGTTTCAATGAAGACATTATCATTAAATATCGGTACTCCTTTAATACGCTTCAAAAGTTTACGCATTACGAACTTAAGCTACCGAATGACCAGATTAAACCTAAAATAGCAGGAAATTATCTTTTAAAGGTTTATGAAAATGGTAACAAAAACAAACCTGTAATCTCTCAACGTTTTTTTGTGCTCGATCCCCTATTCAACGTTGGAGCTGAAATTGTTCCCAGCAGTCAAGTTGCAGATAGAACCAAAAAGCAAAAGGTTAACTTCACTATTTTCCATCAAACGCCTATTTCAAACCCTTCTCAGGATATAAAGGCTATTGTAATGCAGAATATGAATACCCATACTGCAATTTTAAATACTAAACCCATATTTATAAAGCCAGGTTCGTTGGTATATAACGAACTAAATGCAAACGAATTTTGGGCGGGAAACGAATATCGAAAATTTGATACAAGAAGTTTTCGCTTTAAGGCAGAACATGTTCAAGAGATTTTTGTAGACACGATCAATAGTGCCCAACTATTTACCGATGTATCTGGCAGCATGCCAAAATACACTAATCAGTTTGATGAAAATGGAGATTTCTTTATCCGTAATCAAGATGCACGCGAGGCTGCAACAGATAGTGATTATGCAAAAGTTATTTTTAGCTTAAGTGCTACTCCACCAAATGATAAAGGCAATATCTATGTGGTCGGCAGGTTTAATAATTTTAACCTTAGCGACGAAAACAAATTGATTTATGATAATAGTAGGAGAAAATATTTTTCAACCATTAAACTTAAACAGGGGCTATATGATTACAAATATGTTTGGGTAGACGAAAATGGAAAATTTGATGATACTTATTTTGAAGGGTCATTTTTTGAAACAGACAACAGCTATCAAGTATTCGTTTACTATCGCAAACCAGGCGGTAGATGGGATGAGCTAGTGGGTTTTAGTAATGTGAACAGTTTAAAAAGGTAAGTATCATTCTGTTAACTTAATTACCCAAACCGACACGCTTCCTCCCTTGCAGAAGAACACACCTTTACCGTTTTCATTTAAGATTACTTCCTCTGGTCTATTTCCTAATGCATCAACAAACGTTTTGCCCGCAAAAGCCTCACCTACTTCCATTTCTTTAAAACCTTCGTCTCCATTGCTAAGCAGTACAGCAAGGCCAGCATTTGGATGTTCTTGATCCCCTCGTCGTGTCCACCCAATACAATTTGGATGATCTAGGTAATCGATTTGTTCACCATAGGCTAAATCTCTTCTAATAGCTAACAATTGAGGTAATTCCTTCAATCCTATTATTTCTATCTGCTTTCCATCTTCCTCATACTTAGCGCCATATATATCAGTATAAAAAACACAAGGAATTCCTGCTTCTCTAAGTAAAATCATTGCATAAGCTAACGGCCTAAACCAAAAATCGACAAATGATTCAAGGGCTTGTAAAGGTTGAGAATCATGGTTATCGACAAATGTAACCGCACGAAAAGGATTTCTTTGCGCAACAGTATTGTCAAAAATCCCTGCCAAATTATAAGTGCTTCCTTCAACTGAAGCTACATAAAAATTATGATGAAGAAGCGAATCAAATAATTGTGTTCTTCCAGCTGTTAGCTCGATATATGTTTCTAATTCATTAACATCTTTAATATTCCAATTTTCGGCAACAAAAAAGAAATCTCTACCGAAAGTACTCTTCATATCATCAATCCAACTATTCAAAAAATCAACAGAGATATGTTTTACAGCATCTAGACGAAAACCATCAACTTTAGTAGTTTCATAAAACCAATGGCCCCAGTTTTTTAGTTCTTGCTGAACTGCTTCATTTCTATAATCGATATCATTAAACATAAGATAATCATAATTACCAAGTTCATTTGAAGGTACTTTCTCCCAGCGTTCACCATATCCATTTTGAATGGCAAAAATTGCGGACTCATTTAAATCCTGCGCCCAATCTACTCCACTAAAACATTGATAATCCCAAATAAATTTACTGTATTGACCATTCCTACCTGCAAATGTAAATTTGGTCCAAGCCTCAATTTCCATCTCATCAGAGATAAACTCCTCTCTATTGTCTTTATTTACCTTTCTTACCGTTATTTTCTCCAGTTCGTCTCCGCCAGCTTTATGGTTAAAAACAACGTCAGCTAAAACACTGATTTCATTTTCATGAAGCTTTTCTATCGCTGTGAGATACTCATCTTTACTTCCGTACTTGGTATTCACACTGTTTTTTTGGTCAAATTCGCCAAGATCATATAGATCATATGAATCATACCCTATTGAATAACCACCATTACTTCCTTTGTTTGCTGGCGGAAACCAAACAGTGTTAATACCCATTTTCTTTAAATTGCTGGCTTCTTTTGCAGCCTTAACCCATAAAGTCTCAGGTTCGTTATAATACCAATGAAAATATTGGATGAGCGTTTGATTTTGCATGCTAGAGATTTTGACTATATAACGTTAAAAGGAAGATTTTGTTTAAACTTACCAATTCCCAGACATTTTCATTATTTTGCGACATGATGAGCATTAAAGCAAAAAGTCCCAAAGATTCTTTTACTATTATGAACGAATTGGTGTTACCAAATGACACTAATACTTTGAACAATTTAATGGGCGGTCGTTTATTGCATTGGATGGATATTGCAGCGGCAATTTCTGCCCAAAAACATTGTAATAGAATTGTAGTAACTGCTTCTGTAGATAATGTCTCCTTTAAACAAGCTATTAAACTGGGCGATGTAATCACTATAGAAGCAAAGGTTACCAGGGCTTTCCATACTTCAGTTGAAGTCCGCTTAGATGTTTGGGCCGAGAATATACCCTCAGGTACCAGAGCTAAATCCAATGAAGCTTATTATACATTTGTAGCTGTTGATCAAACTGGAAGGACTATTCCAGTTCCCGACCTAAAGCCAGAAACACCTGATGAAATCGAGTTATATAGTGGAGCTTTACGCCGTAGACAACTGCGTTTAATTTTAGCTGGCAAGATGGAACCTAATGATGCCAATGAATTAAAAGCCTTATTTTTTAAAGCATAAAACAGACGTGCATGACTACTTACACAACTCTAATAGCATTAAGTGGACTAGTCATTTTCTCTTACCTGTTCGACCTTTTTGCTAGTAAAACAAAGCTCCCTTCGGTGTTGCTTCTGTTGTTATTGGGAATTGGCTTAAAATTGCTGTCGGATCAGTTTCAGTGGCAGACCATAAATTTCTTGAGAATATTACCAGCATTAGGTACTGTTGGTTTAATCCTTATTGTATTTGAGGGCTCTTTAGAGCTTAAATATAATAAGCAAAAGAACAAAGTAATTAAAGATGCATTTTTTGCTGCCTTTTTTATTCTGCTCATAACAGTAATAACCATTACAATCATCATTCAGCAAATTACCGGAAAAGATCTTTATCTGTGCTTTACTAACGCTATTCCATTTAGTGTAATAAGTTCTTCCATTGCAATACCATCGGTAGCTGGATTAAGTAAAAAAACAAGGGAGTTTATCATTTATGAAAGCTCTTTCTCTGACATTCTAGGAATTATCTTATTCAATTTTGCGGTATCCAACCCACAGATTTCTTTGAGTTCTTTTGCTGGTTTAGGCTTAAATATGGCATTGATTACTGGTCTATCAATCATTGCTTGTGTTTTATTGCTCTATATTATGGGAAGACTTTCTCATCATGTGAAATTCTTTTTGATTATTTCTATTTTGATCTTGGTATATGCAATTGGCCAATCTTACCATCTTTCTTCCTTAGTTCTGGTCTTGGCATTTGGCCTATTTTTAAATAATGCCGATCAGATTAAACATGCTTGGTTTAGAAGCATTTTTTTGTATAAAAACTTGGCAAATGATTTAGCACAGCTTCATCAATTATCAGCCGAAACCGCATTTATACTAAGAACCTTCTTCTTTGTAATATTTGGTTTTACAATTGATATTTTTAAGCTAGATGATCAACATATTTTCCTCAACGGCTTATTGATCTTGTTTACTATTTACTTAATTCGATTTACTTACCTAAGAATTTTCAAAAAAGAAAATACAATTCCCGAAGGTTTTGTAACCCCTCGCGGGTTAATTAGCATTCTTTTGTATTATAACTTACCTGATAAATTAAAAATACCAGAGATTGGCACCTCCTTTTTGTTTATGGTGGTATTGGGAACCAGTATTATTATGACAATTGGATTAATGACTAGTAAACGAGGTACAATACCAACTACCTAGTTGTATTGAGGTTTTTTTCAAGATAGTAAGCTTTAGAATATTTTTCTAGCTTTAGATATTCCTTTTCAAATGTTTGGGCATTTAAATTTATTTTTAGCCTTAGTTTGGTGTTCAGCGCTTCGCCTACTAATCCTCCTAACGTTCCTCCAATAGCCCCAACTCCTGTTAAAAATGCAGTACCGAAGGCCTTTTCTCCAAAATCATCGAAAGTATCATTTGTAAAAAAAATGGCCACTCCAGCCGAAAGACCAATTGCAGACCCAGTTCCTAAACCTTCAGCTACTGTTAATCCCTTTCTCCTTACCGTGATCTTCACGATATCCTTTGCTTTAAAAATATAATAATTACCTCGAAAGTCTTGTATCGCAATTCCTTCTGGAGATACTTTTTGCAGAGTCCCCCTTATATTTTTGAAACTATCTAGCACAACTTTTACCTCATAGTTAACATATTGGGCAAAACCCGAGGTAGCACAAGCTAAAAGCATTACTAAAAGGCAAAAAAGTACTTTTTTCATTAACTTCCCATTGCTAAGATTTTATCGAATTCATGAGCTCTTAAAGGCATTACCGATAATCGGCCTTGCCTAACTAAAGAGATATCTTTCAAACTTTCCTCGGCCTTAATTTGCGCTAACGTTACAGGATTTTTAAGTGCTTCTACTGGCGCAAGGTCTACCACCACCCAATTAGGATCGCTAGTTGTAGGATCTTGGTATGCTTCTTTAACAACTTTAGCAACCCCAACCACATTTTTACCTTCATTGCTATGGTAAAACAATACTAGATCCCCTTCCTTCATCTCTCTGAGATTGTTTCTCGCCTGATAATTCCGAACTCCATCCCAAAAGGTGCGGCCATCTTTATTAAATTTCTCCCAACTATATTTAAAAGGTTCGCTCTTTACTAGCCAATGCTTCATTTTTTAGATTCTTTATAGCCCAAAACTAACAAATCTAAATGGATTAAAAAATGCTAGTTTTTTTTATAAAAAACATTGGTTGCCATCTTGCTTATTTCAAAATCAGGCCCTTTCCATTTCAGATCAAATGCTACTTTTCCTTTTCCCGAGCAATACAATTTGAAAGGGTGATAACCTGCCTTAAGTTTTATAGCTGCATCTTTAGTCGTGTTAGGCGCATAATTGTAATCTTCATCGATCAGTGTTGCGTTGTGAATACGTAAAAGTGCTTTTTCGCCTGAACTCAGGTAAAACGTGTACGTTCCATCTACGGGCACTTTAATATAACCTTCAAATAAATAAATAGAATGGCCTGTCATTGATATTGGTGAAGCCGAAAGACCTGTAGCAGCGGCTTCCATTGCTGACACTTCTGGTAACCACGGGTAATTACCGTTAAACGCTTTCCAGGCTATCCCTGGTTTAACTTTCTTTACAGAGGAAGCAGGAATTAATGCATCATCATATGGTCTTTTTGCCGACGAGTCTGGCCTACGAACCTGCAACATCATCTGCTTCATTCGTTGTCCCAACTCAGGCATTTTAGCAGCCAAGTTGTTGCTTTGATGTGAGTCCTTTACCACATCAAAAATCGCTACGTCATCATCGGCTGTTTTCACATTATACCTTAATCCAACGAAATTGCCCACTCTTACCATCTGCATTTGTTTACGGGTTTTCTGGCGGTTATCTGGTGAAAATTCTGGGTAGTTCGGTGACCTTCCGCCTTCAAAATATTCAGAATAAATAATGCCATCACTTTGCTTTCCTTTACCCGTGAGTGCCGGAAGGATAGAACGACCATCTGCGTTGGCTGGTGGAGGTAATCCCGCGGCGGCTGTCATCGTTGGTAACCAATCGTACGAAATGGTAGGCGTTCTCAGCTCCCTACCAGCAGGTACATGGCCTGGCCAGCGCACGATCACTGGCATACGCATCCCTCCTTCCAATTCATCACGTTTGATACCATCAAATGGCCCTGTACTTCCGAAAAAATTTGCTGCATAATCTACCTGTGGTTTAGGTAGATAGCTTTCAATGGACGGACCATTATCTGAGCTAAAAATAACGAGGGTATTATCGTCAATCTTAAGATCTACTAATAATTTAAGAATATCACCAATGGCTTCATCAATTCGGCGTACGCTACTTGCGTATCGTTTGTAAGTATCTGGCCATGGAACTTCGGGTGTTAATGGGTTATGATCATTGTCGTATTTGGCAGTTGCATAATCTGGATAGGTATAACTATCGATATTACCCTTTGCTGTGTTTATCATATGACCTGGTTGTCCTAACCATTGCACACCTCCTTGCAACCCTCCTCCTGCCGGATATGGACCGGTAGGCAATTCAAGTACAGCATGGGGAGCATCATAAGCAAGATACATGAAAAACGGCTGCTTGCTATTTGTTTTTTCTTGTAGGTCAACAATCCATTTCTTTGCTACCGCAGTCCAAAGATCGGTGGTATATGATTTATCCAAATCTTTGCTCACCTCCTTCCTATTTTCCCATACCTCTTTTGGCTTACGGTACAAACCCTCTTTCGGGTAATGTTCATGCCCATCGCTATGGCGCATATAACCATAGTAATAATCAAAACCTCTATTCAATGGATGTGCAGACCATTCATTGGTTCCTTGTAAGCCCCATTTACCGATTGCGGCAGTGGCATAACCCGCTTTCTGCAATACATTTCCCAGCGTATGGTTATCAGCAAGATCTTTATCAAATTGATTATCACGAACTCTCGCATGTCCTTGGCTCAAACCAGAAAGCAAAGACGATCTTGAAGGGGCACAAACTGGAGCGGCGGCATAGGCCTGGGTAAGGATTGCACCTTCGGCAGCCATCTTATCCAAATTAGGTGTGGAAGTCCAGGGTTTAGTGCGGTCGCCTAGCTTGGCACGTTGATTTTGCCAAAAGACACCCACATCACCATAACCAAGATCATCAGTGAGCACAAAGATGATATTAGGTTTTTTTGATTGCCCAAAGGCTAGATTTACCGATATAAATAAAATAGTTGTTAATGTGCAGTATTTTCTCATTGTTTATTTTGCTGTCATTTTTTGGAGCAGCATCTCCAGGTCTTTAACTCTTTGAGGAAACTTAGTAGCTAAATTATGTTGCTCGGCGATATCATCCTTGAGGTTGTACAACTGTGCTTCTTGGCTATTTCCCATTTCAATGCCAACTAATTTATAATAAGCTACACCGTTGTTTGGTTTAATATATTTCCAATCTCCCTTCACAATGGC
>DATJDT010000401.1:0-2071 GCA_035497275.1 Pedobacter sp. | reverse complement strand
CAATGGTTATCGAACAGGGTCAGAAAGTGGCTTTTGTAGGTAAGAATGGAGAAGGGAAATCGACCATGATTAAAGCCATTATGAGTGAAATTGATTTTGAAGGGGGCTTAAAAGTTGGCCACAATGCTAAGATTGGCTATTTTGCTCAAAATCAAGCAGCGTTGCTCGATGAGGGATTAACAGTATTCGAAACGATAGACCAGATTCCACTAAGTGATGGAAGTATTAAAATTAAAGACCTTTTAGGTGCTTTTATGTTTAGCGGTGATGACATCAATAAAAAGGTAAAAGTACTTTCTGGAGGTGAGAAAACTCGTTTGGCCATGATTAAACTTTTGCTAGAGCCGGTGAATTTATTAATCTTGGATGAACCTACCAATCACCTAGACATGAAAACCAAAGACATTATTAAAGATGCCTTGCAAGATTTTGATGGCACCTTAATTTTAGTATCGCACGACAGGGACTTCTTAGACGGCTTAGCTGAAAAAGTATTCGAATTTGGCAATAAACGTGTTCGTGAACACTTTGAAGATATTAAAGGGTTCCTAGCCTATAAAAAAATGAGTAGTTTAAAAGAAATAGAGCAGGGATAAAATAGTTACAGTATTTAGTCATCCAGAGCAAAGCGAAGGAACTTAACGTTAAATTGCAGGTTAAGATCCTTCCTATCGTCAGGATGACAAGCCTAGGATTGCCAGTAATTAATCTCCAAGAACTTCTGGTGCTTTTTTTCTCCCTCAGCTTTAATTTCTAGGTTTTTTAGCACCCCGGCAACTTTTATCTTTTCGGCAGGAAGCTTCCCTTTGCCACGATAATGGGCAATTAAAAAAGTTTCAGACGAATGATCATCCCTGATTTCATAGATATCGTATTGATCAATAATTGGCACGGGAACAAAAGTCATTGCTTTTCCAGTTGAGATTGGGACTAAGATTAATCCTGTAAATTCTGATTTGGCATCTTTTTTAGTTGGTACACCGGTAATAATCGCATTTTCGGAGAGCACACCATTTGCTTCAGCCTCTGAGGCCATCAGCTCTTGCGCCTTATATTTTAAAAAGTCTTTTCTCAATTTGTCCTCCAACTTAGAAATAATATCAATTTGATCATGTTTCGATAATTGCGAAATCGAAAGCTCTAAGAATAATACCAGTTTTTGCCTTTCATTAAACATTCCTGCTACTTTTGCTAATTCTCCGGCGGTAATTTGACCATTTTCTGCCCTGGCAAACAAGTTATAAAAACGACCTCCATTGTCGAGCTGAGCCAATGCTTCGGTAATATTTTGATAAGGTATAATTTGTTTCATCAATTTTTAATTTAAGAATTAGATAGTTCAAAGGAACTTTTGCTACAAAATTTCGCAAATAAATTAACTATATATTACCACCCTATTCCATAATCCTCGCCATGATTACTTGATCCACCCCATAGGCTGCCATGTTTCCAATCGAAATAAATGGCGTTAATTGGTCCGCTGGTACGATCGGCGAAACTAAGATCGTAGCCCATTTTCTTGAGTTCGGCACGGACTGTTTCGGAAGTACTACGGTTCAGTAAAATCTGACCAGGTTTAGGCGCACGGTCGCTGGTTTTAGTCCCACCCAGCGATAGCCAAAGCTGATTGGTATTAAAATTTGCCGCCTCAGTTGCTTTTTGAACCGGCATCTCAAATTCTGCAACATTTAGAAAGAACTGCAACAAATTCTGATCTTGTGTATCCCCACCTTGTACTGCTGCCGATAAAAATGGTTTTCCATCTTTTAAAAATAACGATGGTGATAAGGTTACACGAGGGCGTTTACCCGGTGCCACAACATTGAAAGGATTTAAAGCTGAGTCGAGCACAAAGCTTTGCATCCTTTGGCTCATGCCTATCCCTGTATTACCGGCAATGCAAGCGGGCAACCATCCGCCGCTTGGCGTAACCGATACTACCCAACCCTCTTTATCTGCTGCTTCTATAGATGTTGTTCCTCTCCATAAGCGATCTTCATAATCTGCTTTTAAAGAATTATTGCCCAAATCATGTACTGGCGCAAAATTCCTTTTGGTAGATCGGAAGAGC
>DATJDT010000400.1:0-3950 GCA_035497275.1 Pedobacter sp. | reverse complement strand
TGGTCCAAAAGAGGAAGAATATTGTTGCACCACTGGCAACTGCCGATCCAACATTCATAAAATAAGCAACCTTATTTACATCGCCCATAGCGAAAATGGAAAAGAAGCGTTGAATCATTAAGAATAATGGAGCACCTGGTTGGTGAACAACTTGCATTTTTAGCGCTGAAGCAATGAATTCTCCGCAATCCCAAAAACTAACCGAGGGCTCTAATGTTAAAATATAGGTTAATGTGGCTATGAAAAAACAAATCCAGCCTATGATATTGTTCGTTTTTGAATAATTCATGGTATTAATTGGTGATTACAAAATGTTTATTGCATGAAATGCAGCCGAAAATAAAGAATTAGATTGATATTAATATAAATATTTAATGAGTTTAATAATTTTTTAGCGTTTAAAGGCACTTAGAACGGGGTTTTAATAAAAATTTAATTTTTTTTCATTTCGGACTTGCAGCTGTAAAAAATATACGTAAATTTGCATTCCATTTCAGAACAACGTTTGTGATGAAAGATTGTCCGATAGTATAAGGGTAGTACAACGGTTTTTGGTACCGTTTGTCTTGGTTCGAATCCAGGTCGGACAACAAATTTTTTTCGGATTGTGAATAAAACCGCAATCCGATTTTTTTTAACCAGCATTGATACCCGCAAATCATGCCATTGCAATTTAACCCAGTTAAAATTTTTGCCGGAAGCGGTACTAAAGATTTAGCGAAAAAAATTGCCGAAGCTTACGGCAAGCCATTAGGAAGCGTTACTTTAAGTCGCTTTAGCGATGGCGAGTTTCAACCTTCATTTGATGAGTCGATTAGAGGAAGTGATGTTTTTCTAGTTCAATCTACTTATCAGCCCAGCGATAATTTAATGGAACTTTTGTTAATGGTTGATGCAGCAAGAAGAGCATCAGCACATTACATTACCGCAGTAGTTCCCTACTATGGATTGTCTCGTCAAGATAGGAAAGACAAACCCCGAGTAGCAATAGGAGCAAAGTTGGTAGCTAATTTATTAAAAACAGCAGGCATCCATCGCATTATGACAATGGATTTACATGCTGCACAGATACAGGGTTTTTTTGATATACCAGTTGATCACCTAGATGGATCGGTTATTTTTGTACCTTATATCAAAGGCTTGGGCTTAAAGAATTTAACGATTGCATCACCTGATATGGGTGGTTCATATAGAGCTCGTACTTTTGCTAAATTCTTTAATGCAGAAGTAGTAATTTGTGATAAACGTCGTTTACGTGCTAATGAAATCGAATCAATGTCGATTATTGGAGACGTAACTGGACAAGATATTGTGTTGATGGACGATATTGTTGATACCGCAGGAACATTGGCTAAAGCAGCAGCTTTAATTATGGAAAACGGTGCAAATAGTGTGAGAGCGGTTTGTACACATGCTGTTTTATCAGGCAAAGCGTATGAAACGATCGAAAACTCAATGTTAGAAGAATTAATTGTAACAGATACAATTCCTTTGAAACAAGAGAGTAGTAAGATAAGAGTGTTGAGCACTGCTAAATTATTTGCAAAAGCAATTGCCAATGTAAATGAACATGGTTCAATAAGTGACCTGTTTAGGGTTTAATAGGTTAACCAACTAAAGAGAATTTAATTTTAACAATAAATATATCAAAAATGAAAACAATCGCAATTAGCGGTTCTCCAAGAGAGAGCGTAGGGAAACGCGATGCTAAAGAGCTTCGCTATGAAGGTAAAGTTCCTGCAGTATTGTATGGTGGTAAAGAGCAAGTGCACTTTGCAGTATTAAGAACTGATTTAAACGAAGCTATTTATACTCCAGAGGCTAACTTTTTAGAAATCAATATCGGCGGTACTAAAACTAAAGCCATCATTAAAGAAGTACAATTTCATCCTTTAACAGATTTATTATTACACGTTGATTTTCTTCAATTATTTGATGATAAAGAAATCATGATGGAAATTCCGGTTAAATTAACAGGAACTTCTCCAGGTGTTAAAATGGGTGGTAAATTAGTTCAAAAATTACGTAAACTACGTGTAAAGTCATTGCCTAAGCATATGCCTCAAGTAGTTGAAGTAAGTATTGCTAAAATGGAAGTTGGTAATTTATTCCGTGTTCGTGATTTGCAAAAAGGCGAATTCGTAGTAACCAATACTCCAGAAGATACAATCGTTTCTGTTGCAATGTCTAGAGCATTGAAACAAGCTGAAACTGAAGCTGCAAAAGGCAAATAATCAGTTTAAACAAATTATAGAACGGTACAAAAGCAATTTTGTACCGTTTTTATTTGCTCCAACTTCCCGACTCCACTCTTTAATCCTTGCTTCTTTATCCTTAACTTTACAAAATGAAGTATCTAATCGTTGGCCTTGGTAATATTGGGCCTGAATATGCAAATACAAGACATAATATTGGTTTTAAGATTGCCGATGAATTGGTGAAGGATTTAGGCGGTGATTTTGATTTGTTAAAACTTGCCTATTATGCGGAAGTTAGTTATAAGGGGAAAAAACTTCATGTAATTAAACCTACTACTTACATGAATTTAAGCGGTAAAGCTGTTAATTATTGGATGAAAGATCTAAAAATTTTACCCGAAAATGTACTGGTAGTAGTAGACGATTTAGCCTTACCTTTGGGAAAACTAAGAATGAAACTGCAAGGTAGTAGTGCCGGTCATAATGGATTGAAAAGTATTGAAGAGCTTTGCGGTGGACAAAATTATGCTCGTTTACGTTTTGGAATTAGTGATAATTTTAGAAAAGGAATGCAAGCCGATTACGTATTGGGTCCATTTGACAAAGACGAACAAAAGGAACTGCCAACATTAATTAACCGCGGAGTAAGTATGATTAAGAGCTTTGCTAGTATTGGCGCAGCTCAAACCATGACCTTATTTAATAAATAGTTTATTTTTTTAAAAAGCTACTTATTTTATCGTGCAATAATTGCGGTTCAAAAGATTTATTTAAGATATCATTTGCACCTGCTTCCATCGCAACTTTTTTATCCACTTCCAATATTGCAGCTGAGAAGTTAATGATCGGAATAGATTCTTTGCCCGGAACAATACCTTGTCTAATCGACTTAATTGCATCAATTCCACTCATTATTGGCATATACGTGTCCATTAATACTAGGTTATAGTCGTTTTCCCTGATTTTATTGATTGCTTCTTGACCATTTTCGACCACCTCAACCTCAATATTCCAGCTTTTCAATATTCTTGTAATTAAAAATGTATTAATAGGGTTATCCTCAGCAAGTAGGATCTTAACATTTTCAAAAGGAAGCAATTGGGCAGGTTTAGGTTGTGCTTTTTCATCGTCGCTTGAAGATGAGACCACTTCATACCAATTGGTAAAGCTAAATGAACTGCCTTTTCCCTCTTCACTTTCTACATCGAGAATACCACCTTTAAGTTTGGCAAGGTTTTTTACAATGGATAAGCCTAAACCGGTTCCGCCAAATTTAACGGTTGTTTGTTCATCTGCTTGCTCAAATACTTCAAATATTTTATCGATATTTTCTTTAGCAATGCCAATACCAGTATCGATCACCGTAAATTTAATTCTCAGATTATTTCCCTTTTTATCTAAAACTTCGACCTTTAAGGTAACAGAACCATGATCGGTGAATTTTATCGCATTGCCGATTAAATTCATCAAAATTTGATTTAACCTTAAAGAATCGGCAATTAGCTTTTTTGGTAGTTTTGGATCAAGATCAAGGATTAAAGCTATTTGTTTTTCTTTTGCCCCGATTCCCAATAGGTTTATTACGGCTTTGCACAACTCGATAATGTTTGTCTCGGTTCGATTGATCTTAAATTTGCCGGATTCAATTTTAGAAAGATCCAATATATCATTAATTACGCCCAATAAGGAAGTTGAGGAGGTTTTTAGCAAACTTAGCATTTCAGCTTGTTGTGCATCTACATCTGTTTGGGA
>DATJDT010000399.1:0-1891 GCA_035497275.1 Pedobacter sp. | reverse complement strand
AAGGTGAATTATCAAATGTAAAAAAAGCATCCTTACCTGTTCTAGCTGCATTTGGCGGGATGATCATCCCAGCTTTAATTTATTTTCTTTTTAATAAGGGAGAAGAAACAGCCTCTGGCTGGGGAATCCCGATGGCTACCGATATTGCATTTGCATTGGCTATCATAGCGCTGTTAGGTAAAAGTGTACCAGCTTCATTAAAAATATTCTTAGCTGCTTTAGCTATCGCTGATGACCTAGGCGCAATTTTGGTAATTGCTATCTTTTATACAGCCCAAATTCATTGGAATTACTTACTAATGGCCGGCGGCATTTTTGCCTTGCTAATTACCTTGAATTATTTTAAAATTAAGTCCCTGTGGTTTTACCTAATCCCAGGCTTGTTTTTATGGTATTTTGTACATCATTCGGGCATTCACGCTACTATTGCGGGAGTGCTTTTGGCATTTACCATTCCAACGAATATTACGGCTGATGAATCGCCGCTAGAGAAACTGGAACATTTTTTAACCGTTCCAGTAAATTTTCTAATCATGCCTATTTTTGCATTGGCAAATACAAATATTACCTTTCAAAAGGAGATGGTTACAGGCTTAGTTTCTCCACTTGGCCTCGGAATAGTCTTTGGCTTATTCATCGGGAAGACTATCGGTGTCACTTTGTGTTCTTGGTTTGCAGTTAAAATAAAATTGGCAAAACTTCCCTCAGGGGCTACCTGGAAACACATTATTGGTGTCGGTATGTTAGCGGGTATAGGTTTTACAATGTCGATATTTATCTCTTTACTTTCTTTTAGCGATGCTCATCATATTTTAGAAGCAAAATTTGCAATACTTTGTGCATCATTAATCGCCGGATTAATAGGCTTTATCTATTTAAAAGCCATCAAGCCTAATTAACCATACCACGTTCATGAAGAGGAAAACGCTTCGCTTATTTAAATGGATAATGATCATACTAATTAGTTTAATTACCTTTTTCGCACTTGCGACAGTTCTTTATATGCAACAAGCAAAATTTGGAAAAAAACCTATGGGTCCGCGATTGGAAAAAATCGAAAAATCTCCAAATTACAGAGATGGGAAGTTTCAGAACGTCCATCATACACCAGAAATCACTGAAGGGTATAGTTACTATCAGATTATTAGCGATTTTTTTTTCAATCGAAAACCTAACCGCAGTCCAATAGACCTTATCCCTTCTGTTAAAACAGATTTGCTGAACCTATCCATTGATGAAGATATTTTGGTGTGGTTTGGTCACTCTTCGTATTTCATCCAATTAGATGGCAAGCGGATATTGGTTGATCCAGTATTTAGCGGAAACGCTTCTCCTCTTCCAGGAACAAATAAAGCTTTTAAAGGAACCGATAGATATACCGTGGCAGATTTACCGCCAATTGATTATCTTTTCATCTCACATGATCATTATGACCATGTCGATTACGAAACTTTAGTACAATTACAACCTAGGGTTAAAAAGGTTATTTGCGGGCTTGGTGTTGGCTCGCATTTCGAAAAATGGGGCTATCAAGAAAGTCAGCTTATAGAAAAGGATTGGAATGAAGACGTGGATTTAACTAATGGATTTATAGTACATACAACGTCAGCAAGGCATTTCTCGGGTAGAGGATTTGCGAGGAACAATACCTTATGGATGTCTTATGTACTACAATCGCCAACTATGAAAATTTTTATTGGTGGAGATAGCGGCTATGATACACATTATACAGAAATAGGTAGTGAATATGGCCCCATTGACCTTGCTATATTAGACAATGGGCCATATTCACTACCTATTTCTGTATAATGTGTATCATAGCCGCTATCTCCACCAATAAAAATTTTCATAGTTGGCGATTGTAGTACATAAGACATCCATAAGGTATTGT
>DATJDT010000398.1:0-3389 GCA_035497275.1 Pedobacter sp. | reverse complement strand
GGTATTTCTCAAAACAAAACGTGCTATTCCTGCCTTTTTCGACTTTTCGAGTGCTTTTAACAACAAAGCATAGGCTTTTGCTCCTTGTTTTTCTGGTTCGGTATAATAGGAGGTTTCATAATAGATAGGATTTATATCCTTGATGTCTACAAAATTCTCTAGCTCAATTATTTTGTTCTTTTCTGGAGCAGCTTCTTCAAAATCATGGGAATCCAGAATCACATAGTTATCTTTTAACAGATAACCTTTTACAATTTTCTCAAATGGAACCTCTTTATGCGTGTCGGCATTAACGCGTTGGAATTTAATTTTTGCGTGATCACGTTCATCTAGCATATCCAAATCAAGATTGCTATTTTGTACACCAGAATATAGTTTTACAGGGATGTTAACCAAGCCAAAGCCTATTGAACCTTTCCAAATCGATCTCATGGCTAATAAACAATTGGGGTTATGTAAAGTTTTCGTGTAAATTAATTTTAACTCATCAGTTTATGCTTACTTTGTATGGCTAGCCCCCCACTTTGACAATCTTTAAAGATTGTCAAAGTGGGGGGCTAGCCTGGAATTCGAGACTACGTTTAAGTTACAAAATTAACTTAGATTACAGTAAATTTTAATAATACATAAAATGTATAGATCTTTTAAAGATGTAAAAGTAGCAGATATTGGTTTAGGTACTTGGCAGTTGGGAAGTGCAGAATGGGGCAATGTTGATGAAGAGGTAGCATTAAATATTTTACAAGCCTACACTGATGCAGGGGGCAATTTTATCGATACTGCTGATATTTATGGAAGCGGCTTAAGCGAAAAGCTAATTGGCAAATTCTTAAAGAGTATAGATAAGGAAATTTTCATAGCCACTAAACAGGGCAGGAGAAGTGATGGAAATTATGGCTGGCCACAAAATTTTACATATGATTTGATGAAGCGGCAAGCAGAAAACTCGCTGGAGAATCTGGGGCAATCGCAGTTGTTTTTAGAACAACTACATTGTGTTCCACCAGATGAAATGCGGTCGGGTAAAGTATTTGACCACCTCCGTAAATTGCAACAGGAAGGGATAATCCGTCATTTTGGAGCGAGTGTGGAAACTACAGAGGAAGCGTTAATCTGCTTAGAGCAAGAAGGTTTAGCTTCCCTTCAAATCATTTTTAATTTATTTAGACAACATGTGGCTGATGAACTTTTTGAAAAGGCAGCCCAAAAAGGAGTTGCTCTTATTGTAAGAGTACCACTGGCTAGTGGTCTATTAAGTGGTAGGTTTAAAGATCAAACGACTTTCGTTGATACAGATCATCGTAACTTTAATGCAAATGGACAATCTTTTAATGCAGGTGAAACTTTCTCTGGAATTCAATTCAATGAAGGCATTCGTTTAACCAAAGAAATCCAAACATTCTTACCTGATGATCGTACGGCACAATGGGCGTTGAGATGGATCTTAGATCATCCGCAAGTAACTACAGTAATTCCAGGTGCCTCAAAAATTAGCCAGGTGAATAGTAATGTGGCGGCTTCTGATTTGATGCCCTTGCCAGCTTCTATTCATCAAGATTTACGCAAATTATATAATACTAAGATTAAAAATCAAATTCGAGGTCATTATTAAGAAACTAAAAATTATTCCATTTAACAATTAGCCATTTTTTTCTATCTTAAAGCCATGAAACTAGCTAATCCCATTAAAACCCGCCTGTTTATGCTGCTGGGTGGCACTGCCTTATTAATTTCAACAGCATTGTTGTTAAGTAGCAAAAATATCACACAAGATGAAATGCCTAAAAAGGAGTTAACAGCAGAAACTGTTGTAACTGGCTTGACTATGCCTTGGGCTACTGCTTTTTTACCAAATGGCGATATGCTGGTAACAGAACGGGTAGGTAAGTTGCGTTTAGTTAAAAATGGGCAATTAGATCCGGTAGAAATAACTGGGCTTCCAAAAATATTGTATCGAGGACAGGGTGGATTGCTTGATGTGGTATTGCATCCGGATTACGCAAAAAATGGTTGGATTTATCTTAGCTTTTCATCAGCAAAAGTCGAAGGAGAAGAGGGACCAGATAATGGGGCTAATACAGCATTAATGCGTGCAAAACTTAAGGATCATATGTTAACTGATGTTCAGGTGATTTTTAAGGCACTACCTAATGTGCGATCAACACCACATTTTGGTGGTAGAATTGTTTTTGATAAAAACGGGTATGTCTTTTTATCTCTCGGCGAACGAGGGGAAAAAGAAAATGCACAGCAGTTGAGCAAAGACCAAGGAAAGGTTGTTCGTTTGCACGATGATGGGAAAATACCAAAAGATAATCCATTTGTAAACACCCCAGGCGCTAAGCCAGAAATATGGAGCTATGGCCATCGTAACCCTCAAGGAATGGTGATGAATCCATTAACAGGTGTAATATGGGAGCATGAGCACGGTCCACAAGGTGGAGATGAATTAAATATTGTTGAAAAAGGTAAAAATTATGGTTGGCCTTTGATAACTTTTGGTATAGATTACGATAATAGCATCATATCAAAAGATACTGCCAGAGTGGGACTTGAACAACCTGTAATTTACTGGAAACCTTCTATCGCACCTTGCGGCATGGATTTTATTACAAGTGATAAATACAAAGGTTGGAAAGGCGATTTGTTAGTAGGTTCTTTAAAGTTTAATTATCTCCAACATTTGGCGGTTAGAGGAAATAAAGTGTTAAGTAGAGAAATTATTTTAGAGAAAATTGGACGAGTAAGGGATATTCGTCAAGGACCAGATGGTTTTATGTATGTAGTATTAGAGGATTCTGGTAAAATAGTACGCCTTCTTCCGAAAAATTAATTAATTATGAAGTTGTTTCCTTTGTTATTTTGTGGAATTACATTTTCCCTTGCTTATTTTTCCAATCAGAGCTCAGAGCTTACCAAAAGCATAGCTCGAGGAAAAGAAATTTATATCGAAACATGCATTGCTTGTCATATGGGGAAAGGTGAAGGTGTTAAAAATACTTTTCCACCGCTAGCTAAAGCAGATTACTTATTGAAGAACCCTGAAAAAGCAATAGCGTCTATTAAGTTTGGTTTAAAAGGTAAAATTGTGGTGAATGGGGTAAACTATGAGGGCGCGATGCCAAGTCCCAATATAGGTAACGATGAAATTGCTGACGTGATGAATTACATCTTAAATTCTTGGGGAAATACCACAAAGCAACCCATGATCACAGAGAAAATGGTAGATGCTATAAAGAAATAGGTTATTGGTAGCTTTTTTAGGATTAACGCTCTCGTATACAACAAAAATCTAAAAATCCTAAACATAGAAAAGCTGGGGCAACCAGACCATTAGATGTATGGATAAGCGGATAGACGTTGTTCCAGAGATCGTGACTTAAACGCGG
>DATJDT010000397.1:0-4513 GCA_035497275.1 Pedobacter sp. | reverse complement strand
TGTAGAATAATCCGGTAGATCCTTCCATGAATCCTACAGGTAAAAATACAGCCGACATAACTAAAGTAATTGAAATGATGGCGCCTGTAATTTCGCTCATCGCTGCTGCTGTTGCAACTTTTGGAGCCAAGTGGCGATGTTCCATTTTAGCATGCACAGCTTCGACAACAACGATTGCATCATCAACTACGATACCTATTGCCAAAACCAATGCAAACAAAGTAAGTAGGTTGATAGAAAAACCAAAGATCCACATAAAAAAGAAGGTTCCTAAAATAGCAACTGGTACAGCAATTGCAGGAATAAGTGTAGAACGGAAGTCTTGCAAAAAGATAAATACAACAATAAATACGAGTATAAATGCCTCGATTAAGGTGTGGATAACCTGATCGATAGATTGATCCAAGGAATTCTTGGTATTGTATAAAATTAAATGTTTTACGCCTTTAGGGAAATTTCTCGCAGATTTATCCATTAATTTCGCAATAGCGATCTGAATTTCGTTAGAATTGGAGCCTGCAAGTTGAATAATCCCAATATTTACTCCAGGTTTACCGTTTACTCTTGTGAAATTGGTGTACGAGTAGGCTCCAAATTCAATTTTGGCTAAATCTTTTAATCTTAGAATAGAGCCATCTGGATTAGCTTTGATGACCATTTCCCCATATTGTTCTGGCTTATTTAGCTTTCCTTTGTAAGTGATCACATATTCGAAAGATTCTTTACTGCTTTCTCCAAACTTTCCTGGAGCCGCTTCTAAATTTTTATCTTGAATAATAGCCATTACTTCTTTAGGCGTAAGCCCATAATTAGCCATTTTTGAAGGATTTAGCCAAACCCTCATCGAATAGTCTTTGTTACCACCAAAAATAGTGGCAGAACCTACACCTGGAATCCTTTTGATATCTGGAATGATATTAATTTGCGCATAATTTGCAAGAAAGGTTTGGTCATAATTCTTTTCATCATCCGTGAAAAGATCGACTACCATTATTAGGCTATTTTGCTGCTTAACAGTTGTAATTCCTGCTTGCACAACTTCTGATGGGAGTTGGCTGGTAGCTTGTGCAACTCTATTTTGAACATTTACAGCAGCTTGATCTGGATTTGTACCCAGTTTGAAGTATACAGTAATTACCAGCGAACCATCATTGCTTGCTGTTGAGCTCATATAGCTCATATTTTCTACTCCATTAATTGATTCTTCTAAGGAAGGTGCAACAGATCGAAGTACGGTTTCTGCATTTGCACCTGGATAAAAAGCCATAACCTGAACTGCAGGTGGTGCAATATCTGGAAATTGTTGTAGCGGTAATTTTGTTAGTCCAAGCACGCCTAGAATAACTAGTAGAATTGAGATAACCGTTGCTAGTACCGGTCTGTTTAGAAATATTTTGAACATTTTTTATTTATTTGAGGCGTTATACGCAGTAATTGTTTTTCCTTTTTCTGGTTGGATTGAATCGCCCTCTTTTAAACTTTCGAAACCTTTCGAAACAATTTGATCTCCCGATTTCAAGCCATCCTCTACAAGATAATTTGTGCCGCTAGCGCCTAATACTTTAATAGGTAGCTTACTTATTTTGTTGTCTTTATTAACTGCAAATACAAATACCTTATCTTGGATTTCAATTGTTGAAGCTTGAGGCACTAAAAGGATATTGTTATGTTTAAGGGTTAACCTCACCTTTCCAGTATTGCCAGATCTTAATAAGCCATCTGCATTTGCGAAACTTGCTCTAAGTGTGATAGAGCCAGTTGTTTTGTTAAACTGACCATCTATCATGTCAATTTTACCTTGTGAGGCGTAAATCGTTTGATCGGCCAGTACTAGAGATACCGGAGGTAAATGCTTTATTTGATCCGCAACAGAGCTACCCCCATGTTTAGCATTAAAGGCGATAAAATCTGTTTCTGCCAAAGAGAAATATACATGAACTTCATGGGCGTCCGAAAGGCCTGTTAAGGCTTCCATGTCTGTTGGAGAAACTAAACTTCCCTGTTTTTTAGGCAGTCGCCCGATGTATCCCGTTATAGGTGCTTTAACCTGGGTATAGTTTAGATTTATTTGAGCACTATTTACACCAGATTTAGCTTGTTCTACATTGGCTAAAGCAATCTGATGGGCCGCTTTTGCCGTTTGCAGCTGGAAGGGGGATACCACTTTTGCCTGCACAAGCGGCGTTAATTTATCGATTTCTAATTGAGCATTCATAACGGCTGCCTTAGCTGCATTTAAAGCCGCTATTGCATTGTTTAACTGGGCTCTAAATGGTAGTTCAGAAATTTTAAAAAGCAATTGTCCCTTGGTAACTAATTGGCCTTCATTTACATAGATCTTATCTATAGTGCCTGCAATTTGTGGTCTAATTTCTAGATCGGCAGTCCCCTGTATAGCAGCTGGATACTCTACAAAAGTTTGTTCGGAACTTTCGCTGACTGTAATAACCGGTAAGGTTAAAATTGGGGATGCCAGTTGCATAGGCTTTTCTGTGCAACTTGCAAGGAACAGGGCAATAGTAATAAAAAGTAATATTACCCATTCGTTAAATAATTTAACATTGTTAGATAATAGGCTGTGTTTGGAAATATGTTTCATGATTTATGGATTTTTAATATGTGTAATTTATGGTGATAACTTATTTAATATTGGTAATTCTATTTTTTACTTTACGACTGTAATCTATTTAACACTGTTAGATTTTAGGTTAAAAAAAAGTTAATCATTTATTGTTTTAATAATTGCCTTAATGGCGCTTCTTAAAATTTGTTGGTTAATTTCATCATTGGCTCCTTTTTGAACAAGATTGATTGACACCAAGCCATGTATTAAAGACCAAAATGTATAATATTTTAAGCACGTAGTATCTTCCGATATCGGGAGCTTAGTAATTAATTTTTCAATCGCAACATAGAACAAATCAGTCGTATATTCTGCTTCTGGCATTTTAGTATACAGTTCACAGCAATTTACCTGTACGCCATACATCAATTGGTAAAATTCTTTTTCTTCAAAAGCAAAATCCCAATAGGCAAGCCACATGGCTTCCAGTTGTTCTTCGGGATTTTCCTTGCTATCTCTAGCAGCTTTTACTTTAACACCTAAATGAATGTAACCTTGCCTTGTAAGTTCGAACAGAATACCTTCTTTATTGGAAAAATATTCGTAAATAATGGGAGCTGTATATTCTATTAAATCAGCAATTTTGCGCATGCTTAATGCTGCCCATCCTTCTTGTTTTACAATTTGTAAAGCAGCAGCTAAGATATTTTTACGGGTATCTTCTTTTTGTCGCTGTATTCTTTCTTTACTTCCCATGGTCTGGTTTAGGTGTTATAAATAATCTAACACCATTAAGCAAAAGTAGAAACTGTTTTAAATTTATATATCATCCATTTGTCAGATATTTAAAAACGTGCCTTTTGGATCTCTAACTATAGTTTTTTTAATGGAATTTACTTTTAGATTATGATGAATGAAGTAGCGTAAGTTTAACAATTTGTTTAATTTTGAAAATGTTAGGATTAAAACTATTAACAGACCCACGGTGGGCAAACATTGCAGAAACGAATTTAGAAGAAATTTTAACCGACCACGCTTGGTGCGAACAGAAGGCAGCTACAAATGCCATTACCTTAATTGCAAATAATTCAGAGCATCACGATCTGGTAGAAGAACTTACCGCTATTGCGATCGAAGAAATGGAACATTTCCAGCAAGTAGTGGCTATTATCAAACAACGAGGATATGTTCTTGGACGTGAAAGAAAGGATGATTATGTTGGCCAATTGGTGAAGTTTAGTAAAAGAGACGGAAGTAGAAATACGGCCTTTATTGATCGACTTTTATTTGCTGCGATGATTGAAGCTAGGAGCTGCGAACGTTTTCGCGTACTTTCGTTGAATATCAAAGATGTTGAGCTAGCCAAATTTTACCACCAATTAATGGTTTCAGAAGCCGGACATTATACAACTTTCTTAAATTTTGCCCGTAAATATTCAGTTGATGTAGATGTAGAAAAACGTTGGAAAGAATGGCTTGATTTTGAAGGGGAGTTAATTCAAAGTTTTGGAAATAAGGAGGCTATCCACGGGTAGCGGGTTTCAGGTACCAACCGTTAACTCATTTTTATGATAGTTCCATAACCAGATTACAATATCTTGATAACTATTTATCCCTTTTTGCTGATTATTGAACTTCAGGAATTTATCAAAAGCTACACTCATATAGCCAGACATTTGGCTATTATAGCTACGCCAAAACTCACTTTCTGCCTCAAAATTTGCCAACACACCAGGCGCTATTTTCTTGTATAAGGCTTCATAGTTTTCTGGTGATTTTATCCGGACTTCAACTAAAAGATACCTAAGCATATTGTAATTGGCCGAATATTGAAAACTAACATCTTCGCTATTTACAGCAGTTAAATAACCTATTAAATTTGCTTCATCCTCACGTGCTACGCCTAATTGATGGGAGATTTCGTGGCATGCTACGAAAGGCAAAACCCAG
>DATJDT010000396.1:0-3199 GCA_035497275.1 Pedobacter sp. | reverse complement strand
GCATGCGCTTCGGCTATTGCGGAATGATAAAGAGAGAAAAAATTAAAGATCTACTAGAAACTACGGTATTTAACAAAGAAGTAACTGTTATGGGTTGGGTGCGTACCTTTCGCAACAATCAATTTATTGCCCTAAATGATGGGTCATGTATGGGAAACATCCAAATTGTAGTTGATTTCGCCAATACACCCGAAGAATTGTTAAAACGCATTACCACTGGAGCAGCCTTGTCTATAAAAGGCACAATTGTCGAATCATTAGGCAAAGGTCAGAAAGTAGACATTAAAGCTTCTTCTATTGAAGTACTTGGAGATAGTAATGCTGAGCAATATCCCCTACAACCTAAAAAACATAGCCTTGAATTTTTAAGGGAGATTGCGCATTTACGCTTTAGAACAAATACATTTAATGCTGTATTTAAAGTTCGTCATGCCTTAGCATTCGCCATTCACCAATTTTATAATGAACGTGGTTTTGTATATATGCATACCCCGGTTGTAACAGCAAGTGATGCAGAAGGTGCAGGAGAAATGTTTAAAGTAACCACCTTAGATTTTGACAATACGCCACGTACTGAAGATGGGAAAGTTGATTTTTCTGCTGATTTCTTTGGACGCGCCACGAATTTAACTGTATCTGGACAGCTTGAAGGAGAATTAGCTGCTACAGCTTTTTGTCAAATCTATACATTCGGACCAACATTTAGAGCCGAAAATTCTAATACTACGCGTCATTTAGCGGAATTTTGGATGATTGAGCCCGAAGTTGCTTTTGCAGATTTAGAAGATAATATGCAATTGGCGGAAGACATGATGAAATATATCATTAATTATGCCTTGGTTAACTGCAAAGAAGAACTAGCCTTCTTAAATGATCGATTATTGGAGGAAGAAAAACAAAAGCCTCAACAAGAACGAAGCGAATTATCGTTAATAGAAAAACTAAACTTTTGTTTAGCAAACGATTTTGAACGCCTAACTTATACAGAAGCAATTCAGATCTTAAAACATTCTAAACCTAATCAGAAAAAACAGTTCAAATACCTAATAGATGAATGGGGAGCAGATCTACAGTCGGAACACGAACGTTATTTAGTGGAGAAACACTTTAAAAAACCTGTAATCCTAACAGACTATCCAAAAGATATCAAATCATTCTATATGCGAATGAATGAAGACGGCAAAACCGTTGCGGCAATGGATGTACTTTTCCCTGGTATTGGTGAAATGATAGGCGGTTCACAACGCGAGGAACGGTTGGATAAACTAACTAAGCGTATGGAAGAAATGAATATTCCACAAGATGAACTTTGGTGGTATTTAGATACACGTAGATTTGGCTCAGTACCACATGCAGGTTTCGGTTTAGGATTCGAGAGATTAGTGTTATTTGTAACTGGAATGACCAATATTAGAGATGTTATTGCTTTCCCAAGATTCCCGAAGAACGCAGAATTTTAAAAGATTTTGATTAGTATTATAAAAACCTCTTAGCCGCCCGCTAAGAGGTTTTTTCATACCAAAACTTAATTATTGGAACTTGCAGTCGGGTAATCTACCGCCGACACCTTATAATCTGTTGGCGCAAAACTAACAGCGGTACTTAATGCCATACCAAGTGCGAATTGCGAGGGATAGGGTGTTTTTAGTAAACTTCCTTCTGGTATATAAGGATATATTTCTAAATAAGATTGCATTACATTTTGCGCCATCCTTCTATTGATGTAGGCTCTTGTTAATTGGTAAGGGTGGCGTAAACCAGCAGCACCCAAAAGCTCCACAGCGCTTTGCACTGTTAAACGATGAAAATTAAATACCCTTACTGTTTTATCTTCAACAACTAAGCCTTTCATTAAACTCTCATCTTGGGTTGCTACGCCTGTTGGACAGGTATTGCTATTGCACTCCAAAGCTTGGATACAGCCAAGCGCAAACATCATTCCGCGGGCAGAGTTACACAAATCTGCTCCCAATGCGATGTTCTTTACTAAATCAAAACCTGATGACACTTTTCCTGAAGCAATAATTTTAATATGTTTTTTTAGGTCAAAACCTGTCAATACATCATACACAAATGCTACACCTTCTCGAAGTGGCATACCTACAGCATTTGAAAATTCCTGAGGCGCCGCACCAGTCCCTCCCTCACCTCCATCCACGGTAATAAAATCAACATAAACTCCAGTTTCAACCATCGCTTTGCAGATAGCTAAAAACTCACTACGCCGACCAATACATAATTTAAATCCAACTGGTTTGCCACCAGACAATTCTCTTAATTTTTTAACGAAACCCATCATCTCTATGGGTGTTGAGAAAGCGGAATGTGCTGGTGGAGAATTCACATCGAATCCTTCCTTTACCAAGCGTATCCTAGCCACTTCAGGGGTTACTTTTTTTGCTGGCAACATCCCCCCGTGGCCAGGTTTAGCTCCCTGAGATAATTTAATTTCGATCATTCTTACATTCTCAGTAGTTGAACGCTCCTCAAAAGCCTCATAATTAAAAGAGCCATCATGATGCCTACAACCGAAATAACCAGTTCCAATTTGCCAGATCAAATCTCCCCCAGGACCAGCATGGTAATCGCTAATACCCCCTTCACCTGTATTATGTGCAAAATTGCCCATTTTAGCACCACCATTTAAAGCAAGAATAGCATTTTTGCTTAGAGAACCAAAACTCATTGCGGAAATATTATAGATACTGGCCGAATAAGGCTGCTTACAATCTGGCCCTCCGATCAATACTCTTGGGCTCACATCAAGGTCATGGTGACTAATAGCCGCAATGCTATGGCTTAACCATTCATATCCATTTTCATAAACATCAAGTTGTGTTCCGAAAGGGATTGTATCGTTTTCTTTCTTTGCTCTTTGATAAATAAGTGAACGATTTAAGCGGCTAAAAGGCTTACCATTGGTATCACTCTCCACAAAATATTGATATACTTTTGGTCTTAATTCTTCCATAAAGTAACGTAGTCGGCCAAAAACAGGATAATTTCTTACAATGCTATGTTTAGGTTGGTATAAATCATAAATCCCAAGAACTACAAAGGGCCCTGTAAAAATAAAAGACCACCATAAAGGTGGATATAGCAAGCCCAGCATTACAGTAAGGGCAATTAGAAAGGCAGCAATAGCAACAAAAGCTTTTCTCATAACTTTAGATTTTGATTTTATCAATATACTCAAAAA
>DATJDT010000395.1:0-5289 GCA_035497275.1 Pedobacter sp. | reverse complement strand
ATCGTTTCATGAAAAAAGGATTTTTGTAAAAAGCATTTGCCGAATATATCGGCATAAAAAATAAATAAAATGGCAAAAAAAGGTAACAGAGTACAAGTTATTTTAGAATGTACTGAGCATAAAACTAGTGGCATGCCGGGTATGTCTAGATATATTTCTACAAAAAACCGTAAAAACACTACTGAGCGTTTAGAATTGAAAAAATTCAATCCGGTATTGAGAAAAGTAACTGTACATAAAGAAATTAAATAAGGTTGAGTTCAATCACTCACTCATTTTAAAATTTAAAATAACATGGCAAAGAAAGTAGTTGCAACCCTTAAAACGGGTACAGGTAAAGAGTATTCGAAAGTTATTACGATGAACAAATCACCTAAAACTGGTGCTTATTCATTCAAAGAACTTATCGTTCATAACGATCACGTTAAAGATGCTATTGCTGGTACACACAGCAAATAGTTCTATACACGACTAATATTAGAGCCGTTCCGCATTAAAAATCGGAAGGGCTTTTTTTATTTGAAATATATCTATGGGTTTATTCGATTTTTTCAAGAAAAAAGAAACTGCACCTGAGGCTCAAGAAGCCTTAGATAAAGGTTTAGAAAAAACTAAAGAAGGTTTTTTAAGTAAGATCACCAAGGCTGTAGCGGGTAAATCTACAGTTGATGACGATGTACTTGATAACCTTGAAGAAGTTTTAGTGACTTCGGATGTAGGGGTATCAACAACCCTTAAAATCATTGACCGTATCCAAGCGCGCGTAGCTAAAGATAAATACCTATCTACTACTGAGTTAAATCATCTATTGCGCGATGAAATTCAACTCTTATTAGCTGAGAATAATAGTAACGACTTCCGGAACTTTGAGTATGGTGATCATAAACCATATGTAATTATGGTTGTTGGCGTAAATGGGGTTGGCAAAACCACCACCATTGGCAAACTAGCACACAAATTAAAAGGCGAAGGCTTAAAAGTTGTGTTAGGGGCTGCTGATACTTTTAGAGCTGCCGCTGTAGAGCAAATTAAGCTGTGGGGCGAACGTGTTGGGGTTAGAGTAGTAGCACAGGCAATGGGCTCTGATCCTGCATCGGTTGCATTTGACACCTTACAATCGGCAGTTGCCAACAACGAAGATGTAGTAATCATAGATACTGCTGGCCGTTTACATAATAAGATTGGCCTAATGAATGAGTTGGGTAAGATTAAAAATGTGATGCAAAAGGTAATTCCGAATGCACCGCACGAAATTTTGTTGGTATTAGATGGCTCAACGGGCCAGAATGCCTTCGAACAATGCAAACAATTTACCGAAGCTACCGATGTAAATGCCTTGGCAATTACCAAATTAGATGGTACAGCTAAAGGCGGGGTAGTCATCGGAATTTCTGATCAATTCAAAATTCCAGTGAAATATATTGGTGTAGGTGAGAAAATGGACGACTTACAACTGTTCGATAAAAAAGATTTTGTGAATAGTTTATTTAATTAAGAGTACAGAGATTGTTTCGTGCCTCGCAATGACAGGGAGCAAAGATAAAGCGTAAAGAGGAAGTAGCTAATGAACACAAAGACAATAAAAAAAGAAACCATCATTCAAAAACCGAAAATCAACGTAATCACTTTAGGTTGCTCTAAAAACACTTACGATTCTGAAGTATTGATGGGCCAGCTACGTGGCAATAATCTAGCCGTTGAACATGAATCGAATTCAATGGGTGAAAACGATATTGTGGTAATTAATACTTGTGGTTTTATTGACAATGCGAAACAAGAATCAATTGATACCATTTTGCAATATAGTCAGCTAAAAGATGAAGGTAAAATCGGAAAGGTGATTGTTACTGGCTGTTTGTCTGAGCGTTATAAACCAGAATTAGAATCAGAAATTACGAATGTTGATGCGTATTTCGGCACCAATGATCTACAAAATATTCTACATAGTTTAGGTGCAAACTATAAACACGAGCTAATTGGCGAACGTTTGCTTACCACGCCATCTCATTTCGCCTATTTTAAAATTGCTGAAGGCTGTAACCGCCCATGTTCTTTCTGTGCTATTCCTCTAATGCGTGGTAAACACGTTTCAAGAGATATGAACGAATTGGTGAATGAAGCAAAAATATTAGCTGCAAACGGCACAAAAGAACTTATTTTAATTGCTCAAGATTTAACTTATTACGGACTTGACATTTATGGAAAGCGTAATTTAGATGAATTGCTCCGCCGCTTATCGGATGTAAAAGGCATAGAGTGGATTAGGCTACAATATGCATACCCATCTGGTTTCCCAATGGAAATTTTAGATGCAATGAACGAACGCGAAAATATTTGTAAATACCTTGATATGCCATTACAACATATTACAGATAATATGTTAAAATCAATGCGTCGAGGAATTACAAAACAGAAAACAATAGATATTGTTAATGAAATTCGCGCCAAAGTTCCAAATATTGCTATGCGCACTACGTTAATTTGTGGTTATCCAGGCGAAACTGAACAAGACTTTGAAGAAATGTACAACTGGGTTGAAGAGACCCGTTTTGATCGTTTAGGTTGCTTTACCTATTCCCATGAAGAAAAAACACACGCTCATAAACTAGTGGATGATGTGCCAGAAGAAATCAAGCAACAACGTGTTGATGCGATCATGGAATTACAGCAAGGAATTTCATTTGATATTAACCAAGATAAAGTTGGCAATACCTATAAAGTTCTGATCGATCGTAAAGAAGGCGATTTCTTTATTGGGCGTACGGAATTCGACTCTCCAGAGGTTGATAATGAGGTATTAATTAACGCCAATTCAGGTTGTGCTGCGAACGGTAGCTTCGTAAATGTTAAAATTGATCGTGCGGAGGATTTTGATCTTTATGGACAAATTGTAAAATAATGATAATTGGACACTTTGACAATCTTTAAAGATTGTCAAAGTGATGTTTATTTTGCAACTTGCCAGCAAGTTGTCAACGCTTTGAATTAAATGAAAGCTAAATATATTTCCTATCAAGAAACTCACTCATTTTCTAAGCTAGTGCTTGATTATGTAAATGATGAACCTTTTCTAAAATCATTTTATAGCTTTCGACCTGATTTAGCAGGATTAAAGCAGGCATTTGAATCAAGAAATTTTCAAGGCAATAGAAAAGAGCTGGTTGAAGTACTAACAGCTCAATATCAGCATATAAAAACTAATAAATCTGTTAAGCATAATATTAGCTTATTGGCAGATGAAAACACTTTCACGGTAACCACAGGTCACCAACTTAACCTTTTTACGGGACCACTCTATTTTATTTATAAAATAGTGACGACTATTAATTTAGCGTTAGAATTAAAAATCGCCTACCCAGACAAAAACTTTATTCCCGTTTATTGGATGGCTACTGAAGATCATGATTTTGATGAAATTAACCATGTTAGTGTAGACGAAAAGAACATTAGCTGGATTCAACAAACGAATGGGGCCACAGGTAGGCTAAGCACCAAAACTGTTGCTGCAGCCGTAATGGCTTATAAAGGATACCTGGGAATATCTAAAAATGGCAAAAAATTAGCAAGGTTGGTAGAAAACGCTTACCTCAAGAATGATAATTTAGCCGATGCCACCCGTACCATGGTTAACAGTCTATTTGAGCAATATGGTTTGGTAATTATCAATGCAGACGAGCCAGTTCTGAAGCAACAATTTAGCGGTATTATCACAGATGATATTATTGGTCAGCATAGCGCCCACATCATAGAAAAAACAAGTACTCTTTTAACTGAAAAAGGCTATAAAACACAAGTAAATGGAAGAGAAATAAATTTCTTCTATTTAAAAGATCAACTACGAGAGCGTATCCTATTAAAAGACCAAAAGTATGTTATCAACCATACTGATATAAGTTTCACGAAAGATGAATTAATAAAAGAGATACATGATCATCCGGAACGCTTCAGTCCGAATGTAATCATGCGCCCACTTTATCAAGAGTTCATATTACCTAATATTGCCTACATTGGTGGTGGAGCGGAGGTTTCTTATTGGATGCAATTGAAAGATAATTTCGACTTTTACAAAACTGACTTCCCTGTATTGCTCCTTAGAAATTCAGCATTGCTAATTGACAAGAGAAGTGCGAGCAACTTATTTAAATTAGGTTTTAAGCTAGAGGATTTCTTTCTCCCAACAGAAGCGTTGCAAAGAGCTTGGATTGAAAAAAATAGTGGTTCCAAGTTAAATCTAAAAGGTGAAATCGACGCTGTCCAAGCAATTTTTGAGCAAATTAAACGCAACGCCTTTGAGGTTGATAAAACTTTGGAAAACTCAGCAGATTCTGCCAAGACTAAAATTACCCACCTACTTGATAACTTCGAAAAAAAGCTCTTAAGGGCAGAGAAAAGAAAACATCATGTTTCTCTAAAACAAATTGAGAACGTAAAGAATAGATTATTCCCAAATGGTGTTTTACAAGAAAGGGTATTAAACATTGCGCCAATGTATGTTAATTATGGGGACGACTTTCTTTCGTCGCTCATCGAAAACTTTGAACCATTAGGCGGAGATTTCACTTTGTTACTTCCTTCATCATAATCCATTATAGCGAGATAAGACACAATCTTAACGAAGAACTTTTAAGATTACTTCATACTTAGCAGGATGATAAATTTAAAAAAATGAATTTTATAACTTTTCCAGAACATCAACTTAGATCCTTTACTTACTCGGTATTTAAAAAGATGGGGTGCAGTGATGATCATGCAACATTAGCTACTGATGTACTTATCAAATCTGATTTACGCGGCATTGATTCTCATGGCGTAGCTCGATTAAGCGGTTATGTTAGGCTTTGGGAAAAGCAAAGAATAAATGCAACACCTAATATCCGTGTTGTACATGAAACACCTACCACCGCTACCGTAGATGGTGATGGTGGTTTAGGTTTGGTCGTAGCTCCATTTGCCATGCAAGTAGCGATAGAGAAGGCCGAAAAATATGGAAGTGGCTGGGTGGCTGTTAAAAATTCCAATCACTTTGGCATCGCGGGTTACCATGCTTTAATGGCCGTTGAAAAAGATATGGTTGGTATAAGCATGACAAATGCTAGTCCACTCGTAGCCCCAACATATGCAAATGAAAGGTTATTAGGTACCAACCCAATGTGCTACGCATTTCCTGCGGGCAAATATCCTCCGGTTATTGTTGATATGGCAACTGCAGCCGCTGCCAATGGAAAGTTAGAAATTGCCCAACGTGCGAATAAAGAGGTTCCAAATGGATGGGTGCAAGATAGGGATGGC
>DATJDT010000394.1:0-6711 GCA_035497275.1 Pedobacter sp. | reverse complement strand
GTATTGTAGTGCAGCTACCGCCGAATCGATATCTCCTTTATTGGCACGTGTTAAGGCGCAGATAATAGGTTGCGAAACTGCTTTAGACAGTTCCACTACGCTTTGAAAATCACCAGGACTTGAGATTGGGAAACCTGCCTCGATAATATCCACGCCGAGCGTTTCAAGCTCTCTGGCGATTTCAATTTTTTCGGGGGTTGTTAATTGGCAACCTGGGACTTGTTCTCCATCACGCAAGGTGGTGTCAAATACATAAACTTTGTTCGGATCGTGTAACATAATTTTTAATGTTAATATTTTCTATCACTTGTACTTCGCCATTTTCCAACACAATTCTTTTTGCGATACAATCAGGAAGCTGAGACTCGAAATGACCTACGTAAATTAAAGTAGTTCCATTTTGACATAGCTCATCTATCAATTTGTTAAAGTGAAAAGTCTGTTGTTGGTCTAAACCTTGGCAAGGTTCATCCAAAATCAATAATTCAGGATTTTTTATAATTGTTCTCCCTAATAAAGCCAACCTTTGCTTTCCTAATGGAAGTTGGTTCATTAAGGTGTTTTTATATTCGTCTAATCCAAAAAAGTGGATCAATTCATCAGCTTGTAATCTTTTGGTATAGCCAGGTTCGCAAAACAAACCTGAACTGTCATAAAAGCCCGAAACAATACTTTGCCATACGGTAGCGGAAGGGTCGAAATACCAATGTAACTCGGGTGAAATTAGCCCAATCCGTTCTTTGATTTCCCAAATACTTTCACCGCTTCCACGTAAGTTGCCAAATAAATAAAAATTATTGGCAAATGCTTGGGGATGATCGGCACAGATTAGGCTCAATAACGTAGATTTGCCAGAACCATTTGGTCCTTGAAGCGCCCATTTTTCGCCGGCTTTAACTTCCCAGTTAATATTTTTTAATACCTTTTTATCACCATAGCTCACATTCACATCAATCATTTTAATGAGATGTGATTTTGGTGAATTCCATTGTTTTTCCTCAAAAAATGTAGGTAGTGGCTTATCAATTGCTGTTGTTTTAGCTAAATATTGCATCTCAACAGTTGTTACCAATTTGCCGTCTTGAATTTTAGCAAAACGATTGATACAAGATGGCATTTCTGTTTCATTTGAGATCAAAATCAATTGAGTTCCGTCCTCAGCTAGTTTAACTAACAACGAATTTAAATGCCCACGTGAGGCAGAATCAAGGCCATTATAAGGAAGGTCTAAAATTAACAATTGTGGTTTTAGCCAAAGCGCTTTGATCAATTGTAGTTTTTTATGTTCTCCGCTTGATAACTCGATTAAGGTGGCTGATAATAAATTGTCGAACCCTAATGCAACTAAGATAGGGTTTAAAGCATCAAGCTGAAGTTGGTGTTGCTGACCAAAATGTTTGAGCTCGCTTCCAACCGAGTTAGTGGTAGAAACTGCTTGCTTATTATAGCGCTGTTGATAATAGAAATTCGACTGCCCTTCTAAATCTTTAAATTGATACCAATTTGCTACATAGTACACCACAGCAGCCAAATTGCTCGTTGGATTGAAGTTTAGTTGTACAGTGCCATAATGGGGGATTAAATTAGCAATGGCTTTAACCAATGAAGTTTTTCCGCCTCCGCTTTCGCCCGAAAGTAACCAGTTTTCACCAATATTAATTGTCCAACATAAATCTGATAACACAGATTTATGCTGAAACTTTAAATTAAAATTGGTGATATGGACGACGGGTTTTTTCATCTTTTAACTCTTACTTTTTATAAGCTTTAACTCTTAAACGTTTATAATCTGCTATCCATTGACCGTTTTTATAATGAGCTGGTTTTAATATTTGTACGGCTAAATCCTTAATCGCTTCTCCTTCATCAGGGCTTAAGTTTTTAAAGGCGTGTGGTGCAAATTGGTTAATCCAATCATACATTCCATTTTCCCCATACAAACTTGTTGGCCTATCAAATAACCAAGCCTGTTCAACCTCAAAACCATGTTTTTCTAGAAGAGTTGTATAATTAGCAATTGATGGGAAAAACCAAAAATTGTTAACTAACTTTTCACTTAGTCCTAAATTTTTTGCGGCATTTAATATAGCATCGGTAATACTTTTTACATTTCCCTTGCCACCAAACTCAGCAACTAATCTTCCATTAGTTTTTAAACTATTATAAATTCCATTTATCAATGCATCCTGATCCTCTATCCAATGGAAAGTAGCATTGCTAAAAACCGCGTCAAAAATGCCTTTATAAGGTAGTTTTGTAGCATCTACAATTTCAAATCCAATCTCTGCATAGCTTGCTTTCGCAGTTGCTATCATATCAGGCGAGGCATCAATTCCAAATACATTGGCTCCACTTTCTGAAATTTTTGCAGCTAATTGTCCAGTGCCACAACCTAGGTCTAAGATATCTTCACTTGGTTTAGGCGCAAGCCATTGCACCACATCTGCGCCATAATCAGACACGAAGTGATGTTGTTTGTCGTATAAATTGCTATCCCAAACTATTTCTGGCATATTGTTCATTTTAAACCTATGGGGTTTGAAAAAATCCCATAGGTTGTATTTTGCATTTTTATTAGGCTGTTTTAATTGATTTCATAGCTGTCATTGCTTTTCTCAATTCAGCACCAATAATTTCAACTTCGTGGTTACGGATAGCATGGTTTACTGCTATTAATGTTCTATTGTCAACTGCACCGTCTTTACCTTCATTAAAGTTTCTACCTACAAGATCAGTATCAACCTTTTTCATGAAATCACTTAATAGCGGTTTACACGCTTGATCAAATAAATAACAACCATATTCAGCAGTATCAGATATTACCCGGTTCATTTCGAATAATTTTTTACGTGCAATCGTATTGGCAATTAGTGGTGTTTCATGTAATGATTCATAATAAGCCGATTCTGGTTTGATACCAGCTTGAACCATTGTTTCGAAAGCTAATTCAACACCAGCTCTTACAAAAGCAACCATTAATGTATAGTTGTCAAAATAGTCTTGTTCACCGATTTTCACATCTCCAGCAGGAGTTTTCTCAAATGCAGTTTCACCAGTTTCGGCGCGCCATGCTAATAGATTTTTATCTCCATTTGCCCAATCTTCCATCATAATACGGCTAAACTCACCACTCATAATGTCGTCTTGGTGCTTTTGGAATAAAGGACGCATGATTGTTTTCAACTCTTCCGAAATCTCAAAAGCCTTTATTTTTGCAGGATTGCTTAGTCTATCCATCATAGCCGTAATTCCACCTTGCTTTAAAGCTTCTGTAATTACTTCTACACCATATTGAACCAATTTAGACGCATATCCTTTGTCAATTCCTTTTTCAACCATTTTATCAAAAGATAAAATAGAACCAGTTTGTAACAATCCACATAAAATTGTTTGCTCACCCATTAAATCAGATTTAACTTCTGCAACAAAAGAAGACTTCAAAACACCAGCTTTATGTCCGCCAGTACCAACACAATAAGCTTTTGCTTGTGCTAATCCTTTTCCTTGCGGATCATTTTCTGGGTGTACAGCAATTAAAGTGGGTACGCCAAAACCTCTTACATATTCGGCTCTAACTTCACTGCCTGGGCATTTTGGAGCAACCATGATAACCGTAAGGTCTTTACGGATTTGTGTGCCTTCTTCCACAATGTTAAAACCGTGAGAGTAGGATAGGGTAGCGCCTTCTTTCATCAATGGCATAATTGCACTTACCACTGCAGTGTGTTGCTTATCAGGCGTAAGGTTAATCACAACATCAGCAGAAGGGATTAATTCTTCATAAGTTCCTACCTTAAAGTTATTTTCAGTAGCATTTTTCCATGAATCTCTTTTACCTTCAATTGCCTCTTTACGTAATGTATAAGAAACATCTAAACCACTATCTCTTAAGTTTAAGCCTTGGTTTAAGCCTTGTGCTCCACAGCCAACGATTACTAATTTCTTTCCCTTAAGTGCGTTTACCCCATCTAAAAATTCAGCACTGTCCATAAAGTCGCAAACACCCAACTGGTTAAGTTTTTCTCTGAGTGATAGTGTGTTAAAATAATTTGCCATTGTTTTTGTCTATTTGGTGATTACACCGATTTATGTTTATGTTTTTTGTTAATTGTTGTTTAGTCGTTACTCCTTGCTTGTCATCCCCAGTTTCGAGAGATTTAACGTTTAGTTCCTTCGCTTTGCTCTGGATGACAAATCCTCTACAAAAATTAGTTCCCGCACTTCTCGTCCACTTACATCGTAAATATCTTATCTCCTTTTTCTAGAAATTCGTTTTCTATCAAGTCCTCACCAGGTTCAACTGCTTTAAACTCTTTAAGTTTTTCATGGAAACCGGCGCTATCTTTAATAATAGCTACCCTAGCCGAGCGAACAAATTCTATCAAA
The DNA here is from genome assembly GCA_035497275.1 of Pedobacter sp. GTDB lineage: Bacteria > Bacteroidota > Bacteroidia > Sphingobacteriales > Sphingobacteriaceae > Pedobacter. The sequence goes on along the minus strand of DATJDT010000394.1, from coordinate 2,325 downwards.
TCGTAAGGTTCCAGCGCTTTTACCAAGGCATCAGTTTCTTCTTTATGACCAGTTACTGCAAACACCGTATAGTCTTTTCTAATTACTACTGCACTTGCACCGTATTGCCTTAAAAGGCGTTCTACAGTTACTTTTTCAGTGATTTCCTCTGTAGATACTTTATAAAGTGCTAGTTCTTGCCAAATTACTTCATCATTGGTCACGAAATAGGCTTTTAACACTTCAACCTGCTTTTCAATCTGACGAGAAAGCTTACGAACTACTTCATAACTTTCGGTAATTAGAATGTTAAACCTATGAATTCCTTCAATCTCCGAAGGAGAGGTGTTTAAGCTTTCGATGTTAATTTTTCTTTTAGAAAAAATAATTGCAATTCTATTTAATAAGCCGATTCTATTCTCAGCATACACAATAATGTTATATTCCTGTTTCCCCTCATAATCTGGAGCGGCGGGTCTGTGTAATATGGTGTCTTCAGTACTCATGTTCTAATTTTTAATATTACTTTAATCTAATCTCACTTACGCTACAACCTTGCGGTACCATGGGGAAAACATTATTTTCTCTTCCCACCATTACCTCTAATAAATAAGATCCTTCATGATTGATCATAGTTTCCAAGGCAGTTCTCAAATTTGCACGTTCATTAACCATTTGTGCCTCGATATAGTAAGCCTTTGCTAGTGCTACAAAATCAGGACTCGTGATATTTACAAATGAATAGCGTTTATCATGAAATAACTGCTGCCATTGGCGAACCATGCCCAAGAACCGGTTATTTAAGATTAGTATTTTAACCTCAGCACCAAACTGCATGATTGTGCCCAGTTCTTGAGGGGTCATTTGAAAACCACCATCACCAATAATTGCGATTACGGTTTTATCTGGCGCGCCATATTTTGCGCCGATAGCTGCCGGCAAGCCAAAGCCCATTGTTCCCAAACCACCAGAGGTAACATTACTTCTAGTATTGTTAAATTTGGCATATCTGCACGCAACCATTTGGTGTTGGCCCACATCCGTTACAATAATGGCATCACCACCGCAAATTTCATTAATGTTGCGCAATACTTCTCCCATTGTCATTTCATCACCAGTGGGATAAAGTTCTGCTGTGATTACCTGGTCAATTTCCTGTTGGTTATAATCTCTAAATTTAGCTAACCACTCAGGGTGTTTATTTTCGTTTACTAAATCGGTTAATAGGGGCAGGGTTTCTTTACAATCGCCCCAAACACCTACATCTGCCTTCACATTTTTATCAATTTCGGCGGGGTCAATATCTAAATGGATAATTTTTGCCTGCTTTGCATACTTATCTAATCTACCGGTTACACGATCGTCGAAACGCATACCCACTGCAATCAAGACATCGCATTCATTAGTTAATACATTTGGTCCGTAATTTCCATGCATACCTAACATACCAACGTTTAAAGGATGATCTGTTGGAATAGCGCCTTCACCTAAGATTGTCCAAGCAGCAGGGATACCACTTTTCTCGATAAAAGCTTTGAATTCTTGTTCTGCTGTACCTAAAATTACTCCCTGGCCAAATAAAACGAAAGGTCTTTTAGCAGCATTGATTACTTCTGCCGCTTGTGCAATATATTCTACTCTAATATTTGGTTTCGGACGATAGCTACGGATATGATTACATTTTACATAGGCATTGAATTCTTCAACTTGTAATTGTGCATTTTTAGTAATGTCAATTAAAACTGGCCCTGGTCTTCCGCTTTTAGCGATATAAAATGCTTTGGCAAGCACCTCTTGTATTTCTTTAGCATCAGTAATTTGATAATTCCACTTGGTAACTGGCGTTGTAATATTTATAACGTCAGTTTCCTGAAAAGCATCAGTACCTAAAAGATGGGCGAAAACTTGTCCGGTGATACAAACTAGGGGTGTGCTATCAATTTGGGCATCTGCTAAGCCAGTAACTAAGTTAGTAGCTCCAGGGCCGCTTGTTGCAAATACAACACCAACATCGCCACTAGTTCTTGCGAAGCCTTGTGCTGCATGGATGCCACCTTGTTCATGGCGGACTAAAATATGTTTTAATTTATCACTATAATCATATAATGCATCGTAAATAGGCATAATTGCACCCCCTGGATAACCGAAAACGGTATGTACACCTTCTTCAATTAAGCCATTCAATAGCGCTTGAGATCCTGTTCCTTTGAAAGTCTTATCAGTTTGCGCCGTTTTTGTCTCTGCTAATATAGTTTCTTGTATCATTCTGCTTGGAATTAAAATTTAAGCCTCATCTGTTACACAGCCTTCTGCTGCGGTGGTTACTGTTTTTGCATATTTATAGAG
>DATJDT010000393.1:0-2210 GCA_035497275.1 Pedobacter sp. | reverse complement strand
TCTTCTAAAGCAACTTCGTTATTATGTGGTAAAAAGATGATGTTGTCATTTTCATTTACCGGTGCTACAATCTTTGGGTTATCAGTAACTGCAACTGCTAAGGAAGTACGACCGTGAAAGGCGCCTTTAAAGGCAATAACTTTTTTTCTTCCGTTGTAAAACGAAGCTAGTTTTAAGGCATTCTCATTTGCCTCTGCACCAGAATTACACAAAAATAACTGGAAGTCTATTTTACCAGAAACTTGCCCTAATTTTTCTGCTAGCTGAACTTGCAATGGAATTTTAACAGAGTTTGAATAAAAACCAACTTTATTTAGTTGATCAGTGAGGCGTTTTACGTAATGAGGATGAGTGTGACCTATAGAAATTACGGCATGACCGCCATATAAATCTAAATATTGTTGATCATTTGCATCCCAAACATGAAGGCCGGCTGCTTTAGTTATTTCTATATCGTTTAATGGGTATACGTCGAATAAATTCATTTTTTTTAGGTTGAGGGTTGAGCGAACTAAGTCGCTAAAATTTAATATATACAATTAGCATTGCGATGATTTCGTTTTAATAAGTGCGCCGCCGAAGTTGCTGTGTTAATATTAAATTTTTCATCTAAAAATAGGTTGCTTTTAATTTCAATCCCGCTGTTTCCTCCAAACCAAACATTAAGTTCATATTTTGAACCGCTTGTCCACTTGCGCCTTTTAATAAGTTATCTATGATACTAATTATAAAAAGCTTATTTCCATGTTTCTCTAGGTGGATTAATGCTTTATTGGTGTTAACAATTTGCTTTAAATCGATATTCTTTTTGCTCACATGTGTAAAAGGGTGACCTGCATAATAGTTTTCATATATCGATTGTGCCTCCGCTAAAGTTAGCTCGCTTTCCACATACATCGCTGCCAAAATACCGCGTGTAAAATCACCTCTTTGGGGTATGAAGTTTAATGTTTTACTAAAACTAGCATCCAATTTCGTTAGGCTTTCGCCAATTTCATTTAAATGTTGATGCTCGAATGCTTTATAAATAGACAGGTTATTATTTCTCCAACTAAAGTGAGAGGTAGGCGACAAGCTTTGTCCCGCACCAGTTGAACCTGTGGTTGCATTGATATGAACCTCCTGATTAATTAAGCCTTTTGAAGCTAATGGTAGTAGTGCTAATTGAATACAAGTGGCAAAACAGCCAGGATTAGCTATATTATTAGCTGATTTTATGGCCTCACGATTTAACTCTGGAAGTCCGTATATAAAGTCTTTAACCTTCAACTCCGAGTCTGGAGTTGAAAAGCTAGCATTTGCAGAAAGTCTGAAGTCTTGCGACAAATCAATGATTTTGATATGATCAGCTATTGGATTGGCTGTTAAAAATTTCTTTGCATCACCATGTCCAACACACAAAAATAATACATCGATATCTTGAGGCAAATCGCCCGTAAATTTGAGGTCAGTATCGCCAATCAAATCTGTATGTACATCAGCAATTAAATTTCCAGCATTACTGGTACTATTAACGAAAGCGATGTCAACATTTGGGTGGTTCAATAAAATACGGAGCATTTCTCCTCCAGTATATCCAGCCCCACCAACAATTCCTGCTTTAATTTTTTTCATCTTTATACTTTAAGCCTCGTCGTTCACCTTGTGCCAAATCATTACCTGATTGCCAAATATTTTAGAAAACCCTTTTACATCATCACCACTCCAAGCATTGTTCATTTCGCCATAGCTACCAAATTTATTGCTCATTAAATCGTGGTTTGATTCAATTCCAATAATTTGGAAACGATATGGCAATAGCTCTACAAAGACTTTTCCGCTTACGGCTTTTTGTGTATCGCTTAAAAAAGCTTCAATATTGCGCATAATTGGGTCGTGAAACTGACCTTCATGCAACCAGTTACCATAAAATGACGATAGCTGTTCTTTCCAACTTAATTGCCACTTAGTTAACGTATGTTTTTCTAAAGTATGGTGTGCTTTAATGATGATAATTGGCGCGGCAGCTTCAAAACCAACACGTCCCTTAATCCCAATAATGGTATCACCAACATGAATATCTCTACCGATACCGAAAGGTTGGGCAATGGCCTGCAACTCTTGGATGGCAGTTACAGAATCTAACTCTTTTCCATCAATCCCAACTAACTCACCTTGTTTAAATGTTAATTCAATTCTGCGGGCCGTTGTTTCAGAAACCTGAGTAGGCC
>DATJDT010000392.1:0-8726 GCA_035497275.1 Pedobacter sp. | reverse complement strand
CCCATTTTAAACCGTGACCAGTGCCCGACATGTCGCCTCCCATGTACCCTTTTTTAAACTGATTGCCATAAGCAACCGCGCTTTGATGCTCCATGCCCAAATGTGGCGCCTGCACTAATTTATATCCATCTTTATACCAAGGATAAGGGCCAAACCAGTGTTCAAACGCAGCAAGCATCGGTTTTACATCTGCATCCCAATGTGGACGAGCAACGGCACTGTCTTCTTTTAACGACCAATAATCAATTGTTAACGGACCGCTTTCGCCTTGATAGCTGTCGGTCCAATGAGCATATTTGCCGATATAAAACGAAACCGTATAATTGTTAATCGGGTTGCCTACAAACCAATTATGTTCACGATAACCATCTCCCTTATCTACAATACTGCGCAAACGACCATTAGAAACTTCGTTTAAATCTTTAGGTACCGAAATACTGATTAACATGCTATCTACTTCATCGCTCTGATGATCCTTGGTTGGCCACCATACGCTGGCACCCAAACCCTGGCAAGCTACAGAAACAAAGGGATTGCCACCTTTGTCCTTTCTAAAAATAAAACCTCCATCCCAAGGCGGATTGCGAGCAATGCGAGGTGTACCGCCATAAAATACTGTGAAGCGATCTTTAGTGCCTTTTTTAATCACTTTAGGGAAAGTTACAAACACAGCCCCAAACTCGCGGGTGTAAGGAATCTCTGTGCCTTGATAAACCACCTTTTCAATTTTTAGATTTTCGAATAAGTCAAACTGCAACTTTGTAAAATCTTGCGTTGCCGTGAAGGCAAATTCATTACTGCCGCTTACCGATTTATTGTCGATATCAATTTTTACGGCCAAGTGGTAATAATTGATATCATAGCAGGTACGCGGTGGAGTAAGCATACCTCTTAAGGTATCAGCTTTGGTATAATTTTGCTTGTTGTTTAAAAGTTGTGCCTGTGTGCTGTGGTTAAAAAAAACCAGCGCAAAGAGCAAGAATATGATTTGTTTCATCTTTTGTTGAGTTTACCTTTAATTGTTTTTCATCCCGTCATTGCGAGCGCAGCGAAGCAATCTGATGGTGAGATTGCTTCGTACCTCGCAATGATGACTATTAACGTGTTAAAACTTTTACGGTTATAAAAGAGCTATTATGCGTATCGTGATAAATTCTATGGGTTGCCTTTTGAAAATCTTTAGGCTCTGCCTGATAAATATTCATGAATTTCTGAGGGTTCCTATCAGCTAATGGAAACCAAGAATTTTGGATCTGGATCATGATACGGTGTCCTTTTTTAAAAGTATGCGCTACATCAGGAAGGGCATAATTTACCTTAGTAATAGCTCCAGGAACAAATGGCTCTGGTTTCTCGAAACTATTACGGTATTTTCCTCTTAAAATTTCGCCGCGAACCAGCATCTCATAACCGCCCATCATAACTCCAGTTGGGTTTGGTGAAGGATTTTCGGCGTCTTCAGGATATACATCGATTAATTTTACCACATAGTCAGCGTCAGTGCCGGTGGTTGATACCACTAGATTGGCTAAAACTGGCCCGGTTAAGGTAATGTCTTCCGTTAAAATATCAGTTTGGTAAGTTTTAACATCCGGCCTGCGTGCGGCGAAGCGCTGATCGTCGATCATATATTCTCTCGTACGCTTGGCTTGTACGCCATTTTGATAGGGAACCGGGTTCGCAGGGTCACTTACATATTCATCCCAGCTATCGGTACGGCCTACTTTTTCAAAGGCTAATTTGTCATTGGGATGAAGGTATATATTTTTATTTTCAGTTTCTGCAGGAGGCCAAGCATTAAATCTTTTCCATTGGTTACTGCCTGTTACAAAGATATTGGCTTCGGCAGGCTTAAAATCGCCCTCACCTTTTAAGTAATATTTAAAGAAAGGAAGCTCTAAATTTTCTTGGTAATAGGTACTGGTAGGTTGACCGAATTGGATATCACCAAAGCTACTTCCGGTACTGCGAACCCATCCACCATGAAACCAAGGTCCCGCCACCAAAATGTTGTTCGCATTAGGGTTTTGTTTTTCGATTGCCTTGTAGGTGGCAAAAGTTCCATAAGCATCTTCAGCGTCAAAAAAACCACCTACCACCATAACCGCTGGTTTGATATTAGTTAAGTGTTGGGTAATTGTTCTGGCTTTCCAAAATGTATCGAGGTTTGGATGTTTAAATAGGTTATTCCAAAATTTAATGCTATCAGCAAAATATTTATCCTTTAGGTTTTTAACTGAACCGGCTTCTAAATAGAAACGGTAATTATCTTGAATATTAAATTTAAATGGTTTTGGACCTTGATCAGGTGTAATGGGTTTAGGACGAGGAACGCCAAAGCTAGTCATAAAGCTAAATGCATCCATCAAAAATAAGGCACCGCCATGGTGAAAATCATCCCCAATAAACCAATCGGTTACCGGTGCCTGTGGCGAAACTGCTTTTAATGCAGGGTGTGCGTTAGGCAAAGAGGTAGTTGAGTAAAATCCAGGATAAGAGATGCCCGAAATTCCAACCTTGCCATTGTTATTTTGGATGTTTTTAATCAGCCAATCGATGGTATCGTAAGTATCGGTACTCTCATCAATATCTTTTGGGCCTTTCTTTAAGGTTTGAGGCCTAATGTCTTCAAAATTACCTTCGCTCATCCAACGTCCGCGAACGTCTTGGTAAACAAATATAAATCCTTCCTTCATAAGCCCAGGGAATGTTCCCAAACTCAATTTGTATTTATCTTCGCCATAAGGGGCAACCGTATAAGGTGTACGGGACATTAAAAATGGATACTTTTTGCTTTGATCCTTCGGAATGTAAATTGCTGTAAACAACTTAACCCCATCGCGCATGGGAATTTGTCTTTCAATTTTGGTGTAATGGCTTCTTACATAAGCTGAGTCTGTTTCTTGAGCAACAACAGCAGTTGAAAATAAACAGGCAAATAGGATAATTAGGCTTAAATTCTTCATGGACATGAGGTTGAATTAAAATTTAAAGATAGAAAATAGTCGGTTAAATGTGATATGACGATAAATAAGTTACAAGGTTTCCTTACCTTTGCCCTATAAAATTCTTGAAAAATATGCAATACGATGTCGTAGTTATAGGCTCGGGTCCGGGCGGTTATGTTGGTGCCATTCGCTGTGCACAATTAGGTTTAAAAACAGCAGTTATCGAAAAATATAAAACTTATGGTGGAACCTGCTTAAACGTAGGCTGTATTCCATCAAAAGCATTGTTAGATTCTTCTGAACATTTCCATAACGCTGCTCATAGTTTTACTACCCATGGTATTAACCTTAAAGATTTAAAGGTTGATATGAAGCAAATGATTGCCCGCAAGGATGATGTAGTTTCTCAAAATACTGCAGGCATTACTTATTTATTTAAGAAAAATAAAATTGATGCCTTTGAAGGTGTTGGCTCTTTTGTTGATAAAAACACTATTTTGGTTACTAAAGCCGATGGATCTACCGAAACTTTAACGGCTAAAAATGTAATTATCGCAACAGGTTCTAAACCTACTGCGCTTCCATTTTTACCAATCGATAAAAAACGGATCATTACCTCAACAGAGGCCTTGAATATTAAAGAAGTGCCAAAAACCATGGTAGTAATTGGCGGTGGGGTAATTGGTTTGGAATTGGGTTCCGTGTATGCGCGCTTAGGTACAAAAGTTTCTGTAATCGAATTTATGCCTTCTATCATTGGTACAATGGATGCTGGCTTAGGCAAAGAGCTGCAACGTGTACTAAAGAAATCATTGGGAATGGAATTTTTTATGGGCCACAAAGTTACCGGTGCCACTACTAAAGGCAAAACGGTTACGGTTACGGCAGACAATGCCAAAGGTGAAGCAGTTAAATTTGATGCAGATTATTGTATAGTTGCCGTTGGTAGGACAGCCTATAGCGAGGGCTTAGGGCTTGAGAAAATCGGGATTACTGTAGAAGAAAGAGGGAAGAAAATTCCAGTTAATGCGCATTTAGAAACAGCTGTTCAAGGGGTTTATGCTATTGGCGATGTAATTACAGGTGCCATGTTAGCACATAAAGCCGAAGATGAAGGAATTTATGTTGCCGAAACGATAGCTGGACAAAAACCACATATCAATTATAACCTAATTCCAGGGGTAGTTTATACTTGGCCAGAGGTAGCTTCGGTTGGACAAACTGAGGAACAGTTGAAAGCGGCAGGCATAAAATATAAAGCAGGTTCATTTCCCTTTAAAGCAAGCGGAAGAGCGAAAGCGAGCATGGATACCGATGGTTTTGTGAAAGTTTTAGCTGATGAAGCAACAGACGAAGTATTAGGTGTACATATGATTGGGCCACGTGCAGCTGATATGATTGCAGAAGCAGTTGTAGCAATGGAATTCCGTGCTTCGGCAGAGGATATTGCTAGAATTTGCCATGCCCACCCAACCTATACTGAAGCGCTAAAAGAAGCTGCGATGGCGGCGACTGAAAACAGAGCGATACATATATAAATGAAACCGACTTACAAAGTCGGATAAATTGATAAAAGCCACGGATAGAGAAATTTTCTTTACCACCGTGGCTTTTTAGGTAGAGCACTATTGCAATTAAGCTACTTCTATAATCATCAAAATTACTGTAAATGCGAATTTGCTTTAATAAATTGTAATAATGTTTCGTTCTGAAACATATTTCTATTTACATCACTTTTGGGGTTAATTTTTGGTTCAATTGTTTCTTCTGTCAAGTGGACTATTACATTATTTTCTCTAGTTTCTTTAGTGACAGAAGTCTTCGTTATCGGAAATTTAATTAGCGGGTTGCTTTCCGTCATAAAATCAAAACAGCCATTTAAGATCAATCCTTTTACGTCTTGAATAGTTATCCCATTTGCCAGAATCTCATTGGCTATAAATGCCTGCTTTTTAACATCATTGATTTCAAGTAGGATTTTGACATAATCCCATGAGATTGTTTCTGCCATTTCCTGTTGTTTATCGGGGTTTTTATATGATTGGGCAAATTTGATGCAGTAAGGAAGTTCTGAGTTGTTGAAAATTGATGGAAAATCTTTGTGAAGTTCTTGAATGCAATGTTCCATCAAACTATTCGCTACTGGGGTACTAGACGGGCTTGAATGAGATAGTATCTCATTACCTATGTCCCATAACAATGTATTGAACTGTAGATTAAGCATGTACTGAGCATTAGATTGACAATCTAGTATTAATTGAAAGATGGTTTGGTAAGTTGTCTTGTTGATACTATTTTTAATAGTTATATCTTCTCTTTCTTTTGGCTCAAAGAGTTTTCGGAATTTCTCAGCATGTTCTTTACCAAAATACAATTCAATTGTATTTTGGTAAAAGGGTTTTGAATAGGATTGCAGAAAAGCATTTTCATTATATACTATACCTTTTTCAAATGTTCCAGCTAGAATTTCTTTGTTCAAGTCACTAGGATTTAATGATTTGACGTGAATCAATTGCATATAATATATATATGCCTTCTCGCCTTCTATATTCAGCAAATAAGGGATGTATTCCCAATTTATCGCCGCTGCAATTTTGCTGATTGTGTCAAGTGAGCATTTATCGGCAAACCTTCTCATTAACTTGAGATTATGAATACTAAAATAACCTCCAAAAATAGGCATGAAATCACGAGAAAGGTCTTCTAAAAGGTTATTTTCAATTCCTAGGCCTTTTGTAGTGTCTTGTGCGAGTTCGTTTAGTTCGTTTCCAATACTCCAGAAGAGGACTACAACTTCTGCATTAATTGTCGCCAGAAGCGCAGAATGCTGGTCCTTAATAATTTGCCGTAAATTATCAATTAACATATCGTCAAATTTTTGCTTTATCATTTTGTAATTAATTCGTTATCATTGCGAAGACAATCAAAATTCAAATTCAATACTGCTTGTTGTATACGCATTTACAACTGCATGTTTACTGTGTTCAGTTTGGAACGATTCCGTACCATTAAGAAAGCTATATCGATAATTGAGTTCCCAGAACCAAGATATACTTGCTACTTGACGCGCTGGATCGATGAGCTTAAAAGGTGGAAGTGGGATTACGATAGCAATATTTCTCGTAACAGGTCCTTTAGTAGGATGTCCATATGCCACATTGGTTATTCCTTCCAAATAAGGCCTTTGCATCGTAACCGACGAGATATACCTTATTCCAAAACGCGAATACCGCCTAACGTCCGCTTTTAATCTAACTACCGGCATAGCGGGTTCACCAAAACTAGGGCCACTTGTGGTGTACATTCCATTTTCAGAATTATCAACTGGATATACTGTAAAACCTTCTTCAGTTTCAACCTCTAAATCCTCTGGTTCTTCTGGAGTGCCTCCACCACCTCCACCAGTCTCACCATCACATTCCGTATATAGATAGTCCCATTCTTCGTAAGTACCACCTTCGCCATCATAATATGTGGTAACTAAAAAGAAATCAACGCAGTCTTCAGGTAACTGAGCATTTTTCAGTGTCGGTTGATTACTTTTCTTTACTGTAGGACTTACTTTTCTCTTCGCTTGCTTAGCTATGAGCTTTTCAACTTCTTCTCTGTTAGTAGTTGTGGACCAAGATGATAGTTTGCCATTTTTATATCCCATTTGTTGTTGAAGTCTTCCTTTTAGGTCAATAAATTTGAACACTCCTTCATCTGCAACGGGCTTGTTGTTTAATATGTTCTGCAGCGTTCCTTGAGATAGTATTGTGTGCCTTTTGCCATCTGTTGGAAGATAAGAAACAATAGACGACCATCTCAATTTTCCTACTTTGCTTCTTACAATCATAAGATTTAAAATTGAATTTTCCTCGAGTTTAAGATACTTTGCATTGAGGTTTAAATATTCTTTAATGTTTCCCTTTATTGGGATAATAATTATATCTTCACCATTGTCTCGGGTTTCAATAGTAATCTCATCATAATTTAAGTTGTTGCCGACTAACTCTAGAGTTTGTTTATCATTGTTGTTTCTCACATCATGAGCTACAAGCCAGTCTTTAATAAGTTGCTTTTCTTTAAAGCTTGTTAGTTGTTTTCCATTTTTACCTTTGCTATAGACTATGGATTCTTCTTGTAATTTATCCTTTCTACAGGAAAGGATAAATGTAAAAAAGGGTAAGAGAGCGAGGAATAGAATTTTTTGATGGTTTTTCATTTTGAATGAGTTCGTTTTAGATTTGAATGATTAATCGTCTATCCTTTGTTTAAAATAAAGTTTTAATTAATCAACTACAAATTAAATCAATTTTATCATTTACAGGCTCCGCTAAAACACCATAATTATATCCGTTAATCAACGGTATTATTTATGGTGTTTTAACGCTCCAAGTATTTAAGTAGAAAATAAATTGTGGTATAAAGAATGAAAAGAAGATACTTTGGTTTAAATAGCATAACTTTTTTATACAGAAACCATGATTTTCTATACGAGGAGAGTATAAATGCAGAACGAACCTTTAAAATACTTCAGTAACTTTATTATACTTGCAGCTGTTACTATCAAAGAAGTTCGTCTAGGATGACGCGCTTTTATGACGACTTAAAAAATGAAGTAACAAAAAAGAGTGCCTGATAGAGGTCTTAGTTAAACAAATTTTGGATCGTCTTCTAATACCTTTAAAACACCTTTGATATATTCGGCACATCTTCAGAGAAATTTTCTTTATCACTGCGGCTTTTTTGTGTTAAATTAATATGTTTCTACTTTTAAAATTTAACGGAATGGTAACATAAAACAACCATATTTCGTGGTTTGGACTAATATTTTTGTGAAAAAATAAAGATATAAAATGACCATGAATGTTAAATTATTCGCTGCACTCGTAGCGATCACGTTTGCCTTTAGTGCGTGTAAAAAAAATGAAGTTGTAGAAACAGCAATTGAAGATGTTGCCAGCTTTAAAGAAGTTGCCATGATCGACCTAGGTGGGACAACTGCGGCAGAAATATCGGCCTATGATCCATCCACCAAAAAACTTTTCGTAGTAAGCAATGATGGCGGCACAAAGGTAGAGGTAGTGGATTTGGCAGCCTATCCATCAGTCACGAGGTTAAAAACACTTAGCTATCCAAACAATGCAGGTATAAATAGTGTAGCGGTAAGCAATGGTTTGCTGGCCATTGCGCTAAATGGAGTGAATGCCCAAGCGAATGGAGATATAGTTGTTTTAAAAACAGCAACTTTAGAAGAAGTTAAAAAAATTAGCGTAGGAGCAATGCCTGATATGGTAACTTTTAGTCCGGATGGAAATTACCTAATGTCTGCAAATGAAGGTGAGCCTAGTGATGATTATACGATTGACCCAGTTGGTTCCATTTCTGTGATCGACGTAAAAAATAATTATTCTGTTAAGACGTTGGATTTTGCAGGTTTTGCCAGTAATAAAGCTGCACTTGTAGCTGCGGGCTTAAGGATTTATGGTCTTAATGCTAGTTTTGCGCAAGACATAGAGCCAGAATATATTGCGGTAGCGGCCGACTCGAAAAAGGCATTTGTAACATTGCAAGAGAATAATGCTGTTGCAGAAGTGGATTTAGTTGCGGGTACCATTACGAAGATTATGCCACTTGGCGTTAGAGATATTAGCCTTGCCGAAAATGCATTCGATGTGAGTGACCTTGACTCGAAAATACAATTAGGCACTTGGCCAATTAAAGCGTTTTATTTGCCAGATGCAATTTCCTATTTTTCGGCGAATGGCACTAATTATTTAGCATTGGCCAACG
>DATJDT010000391.1:0-5656 GCA_035497275.1 Pedobacter sp. | reverse complement strand
CTCGGCTTCTCTACAGGTAAAACATTACAAACAACTTCTGTCATTGCATACATTTCCTCGGCTGGTTCACCAACCGATAAGCCACCAATTGCATTGCCCTCACGGTCCATACTGGCAATAAATTCGGCTGATTTTACTCTTAAATCTTTGTATACTGATCCCTGCACAATTGGGAAAAGTGTTTGTTCAAAGCCATATTTAGGGTTTGTGGTATCAAAGCGATGGCAACAACGTTTTAACCACCTATGCGTCATATTAATAGAATTTGCCGCATATTTATAATCACAAGGGTATGGTGTACACTCATCAAATGCCATAATAATATCAGCACCGATAGTCCGCTGAATATCCATTGCATATTCGGGTGTAAATAAATGCTTTGAGCCATCTATGTGTGATCTAAAAGTAACCCCCTCTTCTTTAATTTTGCGGACTTTACTTAAAGAATAAACTTGATATCCACCACTATCTGTCAAAATAGGTTTGTCCCAGCCAATGAACTTATGTAAGCCACCTGCAGGTTCTATGATATCTAATCCTGGCCTTAAGTATAAATGATAAGTGTTGCCTAAAATAATTTGGGCTTTAATATCTTCCTTTAGTTCTCGCTGATGTACAGCCTTTACAGTTCCTGCAGTACCTACAGGCATAAAAATAGGTGTTTTTATATCGCCGTGGGCTGTTGTAATTGTTCCAGCTCTAGCTTTGGAATGCGGGTCGTTCGCCTGTAAATTAAATTTCATATATGCTCTTCATCAAATCGGCTGCAAAAATAGCCAAAATAATACTCCCAATCTATTTCCTATTTCCTATTTTCAAATTTTTTATCAACAAAGGGCTGCAAATCAGCTAAAAAATGAGAGATTTGTGGCTTTATAAAAACCATCGTGGAATTAAACGCTTTAGAAATCTACCTACTCAGTTCATTTGTTTTTTGCCTACTTATACAGCTCTACTTTAGCTTGTTTGTGCATTTAAAATTATCATCGGTTAAAATTGATCAAATTAGTGAAACTACTTTAAGTCCTGTTAGTGTGATTATATGTGCAAGGAATGAAATGGCGAATTTGGAGAAGAATCTGCCTCAATTTTTAGCTCAAGATTATCAAGCATTTGAAATAATTGTGGTGAATGATAGGTCGTGGGATGGTACCGCTGACTTATTAGAGCGCTTTGAGAAGAAATATAGTCAACTAAAAGTTGTTACCATTACTGATGGTGAGAAGTTTATTGCAGGGAAAAAATTTGCAGTAACAATGGGAATTAAAGCGGCCACAAATGAGTGGCTTGTTTTTACAGATGCAGATTGTTCTCCAGCCTCCTCCAACTGGTTGAAGGGAATGCAGCAGTCGGCCAATGAACAAACGGAAATTATTTTAGGGTATTCTCCTTATCTAAAAAAGAAGTCGTTATTGAACTGTATTATTCGATTAGAAACATTTTTTGCTGCAGTTAATTATCTTTCATTCGCTTTAAAAGGCATGCCGTATATGGGCGTTGGAAGAAATATGGCTTATAAAAAATCACTATTTTTTAAGAATAGGGGTTTTGCAGCACATATGCATATTCCTTCGGGCGACGATGATTTGTTTGTGAACGCTAATGCAACGGCTAACAATACAGAGATTCGTATTCACCCTGATACCCATATTTGGAGCGAACCAAAAACTTCATTGATCGATTATTTACGTCAAAAGAAACGCCATTATGGGGCAGGCAAGCTCTATAAAACGAAACATCGCTTCATACTCTCCATTCAATTTATATTTCAGCTTTTATTTTATGTGTTTGGCGCTGCTTCATTGTGTTTTAGTGGCACACTTTATTATGCCTTAGGTATTTTTGGATTTAGCATGCTTTTTAGGACCTTTATCTATGCAAGGTTGTTAAATCGATTGAATTATGGAGAATTGAAATGGTGGTTTCCAATTTTGGAGCTCATTCATTTTTTGTTTTTAATGATTAATGGTATAGTTTCTATATTTGTTAAAAAAGTACAATGGAAATAGTTAGTAGCTTTTAATTTAAGCCATTAACTAATGTAATTTAAATTCTATCCTATGCCTGAAGTGAAACCAGACCTTATTTTAAAGTATTTCCCGAACATTAGCGAACAACAGCTTGATCAATTTGCTAAATTATATGATTTATATAGTTTCTGGAATGCCCAAATCAACGTAATTTCTCGCAAGGATATTGAGGAACTTTATGAAAGGCACATCCTACATTCCTTAGGGATAGCCAAATTTTGCACATTCAAGGCAGGTGAGAAAGTTTTAGATGTGGGTACAGGGGGAGGGTTTCCAGGAATTCCATTGGCTATTTTATTCCCTGAAACACAATTTCACTTAGTTGATTCGATTGGTAAAAAAATTAAGGTCGTGACCGAAGTGGCAGCTTCACTCGGTTTAGCGAATGTAAAGGCGAGCCATTTACGGGCGGAACAGGTTACTGATAAGTATAATTTTGTAGTATCTAGAGCGGTAACCCGCTTGGTAGATTTTTATCCTTGGATTAAAGGGAAGTTTGCTAAAGAGAATATCAATGCCATTCCAAACGGAATTTTATATCTAAAGGGTGGAGATTTAACAGAAGAGATTAAAGAATCAAAGCTGAAAGCAGAATTGCATCCACTTTCAGCTTATTTTGAAGAGGAATTTTTTGAAACCAAATACGTGGTTTATATTCCTCAATAGAGAAAGTTAAGCTTGCTTTTTAGTTCTTAATTGGGTCTCCAGTTATGATTACTTCCCTTGTTTTTTCGCTATTAGGTGGCTCAACCGGTGGAGGTGGCGTCTTCGACCCCTTTCTTGGTTTATCAGGTTTTACAATTGGTGGAGGAAACTTAATCTGGTCTACCTTTGGTGGAGGTGGCGTTTTTAACCCCTTTCTTGGTTTATCAGGTTTTACAATAGGTGGAGGAAATCTGAGTTGGTCACCTTGTTTATTAAAATAAATATTTGATCCGTTAATTTCTACTGCACCATATTTTCCTTTTTCTTTACCATAAGTTTTTACAGCTTCCGTTGGATTTAAATAAGTAATTGTTTCAGATTTAGTAACTCCTAAAAATGTGCTGTTGTCCTCAACTGGATTGCCATTAACTACAATGTATCTTTTATCGAGCCCAATTAGATTGCCAGTTGTTTTATCTTTTTTAAAATTTGGTGTAAAATACTTTTGTTCAGTTTTTACAACTGGAGGAGGAAATTTTATCTGGTCTACTCTTGGCGGAGGAGGCTCGGGCAGTTTGGTCATAAATGTAATATTACTTCCAGTAATTTCTACAGCACGATACTTCGCCTTATTTCCATATTTTTTAATAGCCTCTACACTATTTAATATGGTAACGCTTTCGGTATTATTTGCACCATAAAATTTGTCTTGGTTTTCGTAAGGTGTGCCATTCACAACAATATACATGTGGTCTGCACGTACAGGTTTATCTGTTTTTCGATCAAGTCTAAATTCCACATAATAATGATTTTGATCCTTTGGTTTAAAAAAAGGTGGGTCGGGCTTCACAATTGGTGGTGGGAATTTAATTTGATCTCTTTTTGGTGGAGGGGGTAGCGTTGAAAATGTCAATTTATCAAAATATTTAATGTTTTTCCCAGTAATTTCTACTGCCCCAAATCTCGCTTTATCACCGTACTTGGCAATTCCTTTTTCTTTTGTTAAATACTTAACGCTTTCTGCATTAGAAACGCCATAGAAATTATCAAGATTTTCTACTGCTTTGCCATTAATCAAAATGTATCTTTTCTCGCTTAGAACTGGCTTGCCAGTTGTTTTATCTCTTTTGTATTCGGGACCAAATTGGTTTGTAATTACAGGTGGCGGAAACTTAATTTGGTCTCTTTTAGGTGGCTGCTGTCTTTTAGTGTTCTCTACTTTAGCGTTTTCCTGGATCGGTGTTTCATTGCTTTTCTCCGGAAGCAAATCTACATACCCATAATCCTTCGTAAATGCCATCGTAGATGTACAAAGCATTGCTCCTGTTAAGGGGAGCGCCAACAGGAGCCTGAGCCTTGCCCAACTTGCTGTTCTTTTTTTGTTTAACATGTTAATTCTCCTTTTTAATATTGATTGATTGAAAATTTGATTAGTAATAGGCTGTGCCTTTAATCCAAATGAATTTTGGATCAGAAATAAAGCATATTCATGCTTCTGCATATCGGTATTGGTAGTAAGCTCATCAGCTATATACTCATGTAAGAGTTTAATGTCTTTTTTAATAAAATATAAAATGGGATTGAACCAGCAAATAACTTGGACTAGTTCAAAAAATAACACATCGAAACTATGTTTTTGTTTAATATGCACCATTTCGTGTTTTAAAACCGCAGGCTGATGTGCCAACTCTGGATGTATAAACAGGAGATTAAAAAAAGAAAATGCCGTTGATTCGTCGTAAACTTCAACTAAAGTGATATTACCAGCAAGGTGTTTTTTAGCGCTAACCCATATTTTAATAATCTTATACACACTGAAGGTTAATTTTATGGCAAAAGCCAGGGCAATTAATAAATAAATTACGTAAACCCAATTTATATCAGTTAGATAAAGCTCAAATTTATTTGTTGCACTAGGCTCAACAGGTATTGGGGGAGGGAACATCAAGTTGATATCATAATTGTCCTCAACAGGGATAATGGTAGGTTTTAAAAATCCAACTTGAAGCACTGGCAGTGCAAAAGAGGTGATAGTAGAAAGCAATAAGAAACACCGATTAAGATTGTAAAAGGTTTCATTATGCAAAAACAATCGGTAGAAACCGTAGAACAAGAGCAAATATAAATTTGCCTCAAGTAAATAATACAACCAACTCATTATTTCGCGTTTTTAAGTTTTTCTGCTAATGCGATTAATTCATCCAACTCATCCATATCCATGTTTTTTTCCTTTACCAAGAAAGAAACTAAACTTTGGTAATTGTTCTCAAAGTAGTTATTCATCACTTTATCAAATGCAAAGTGTTTATACTGCTCTTCGGTAATAATTGGGAAATAGATGTGGGTGTTGCCAATTGCCTTGTGAGATAAAAACCCTTTTCCTTCTAAAACCCTAATCACAGTTGATACCGTATTATATGCTGGCTTAGGTGGGTCCATTTTATCAAGTACATCTTTTACCAAGCCTTCTTTCATTTCCCATAGGATCAACATGACCTGTTCTTCTGCTTTTGTTAACTCTCTCATTGTATTATTTGCTCTTTGTTAAATTAAATTTACTACTATTTTTATAGTTACCAAACTATTTTTATAGTTTGGTATTTAATGAGCTGATTGTTAGTCATATAAAATTATTATGAGTTCCAATTTCATATTATATTCTACCTTTGATTCGATGAGTTTAGTTCACAAAATAGCCCTTACTTTAATCAAGAATATTGGCTCACGGCAAGCAAAAAAACTTTTATTAGCATTCGGCGATGCTGAATCTGTATTTGCTGCCAAAAAGAATATGTTACTTAAAATTGAGGGTATTGGAGAGAAGACTGCTTCGTTAATTTTAAATACTGACGCCTTAGCAAGAGCCGAAAAAGAACTCGCTTTTATAAAGAAAAATAAGATTGAAGTGTTGTTTTACACTGATCCAGACTATCCTAAGAGACTACGTAATTGTTATGATGCACCTATCTTATTGTATTTTA
>DATJDT010000390.1:0-8138 GCA_035497275.1 Pedobacter sp. | reverse complement strand
TTAATAAATCACTAATTCGATCTACAGTTTCTCGATGGTTGCAAAAAATTAAAGTGGTTTTACTGCCAATTTTACAAATCAGTTCAAATAAGGTAACCAATTTATCCTCTGCGGTTGTATGTATCTTTTTTAATTTTAAATCTGGAGCAATTTGTATGTCTTTTAAGAAATCTATAAGGACTAGATTCTTTAATCCCGTGAACTCAGGAATCTCATCCATTGCTGTTGCAGAGGTTAAAATTCTTTGTTTCAATGATAAAAGTTGCCTGATGATGTAAGACATGTCTTCTGTGAAACCAAATTCTAGGGCCTTATCAAACTCATCCAACACGAGGGCTGTAATAGTAGATTCATCAAAATTTTGATGACGAAGATGATAGGCAATTCTGCCAGGCGTACCAATTAATACCGCAGGCGCTTGTTCAAGATTATTTCTTTCAGTTTTTATCGGGTGACCGCCGTAGCAACAGTTTACTTTAAAACCTGTGCCCATTTGTTTAAAAACTTGCTCTATTTGCAATGCCAATTCCCGTGAAGGCACTAAAATCAAACATTGCACTCCTTTAACTCCTGCATTTAAATTGGCTAAAACTGGCAATAAAAAAGCTAATGTTTTACCTGAACCTGTTGGCGCCAAAACTAAAATATCGTTGCCTGTTTTCGTCGCCGAGATTACTGCTTCCTGCATCTCGTTAAGTGCAGCAATCTTTAAATTATCAAGTACAGGTTGTATAATCATTAAACAAAGGTAAAGATATAAAATGATTAAGGAGCAAAGAGCATACAAGTTCCTTGTCCTTATAGCTATTCAAAAAGAGGATTGTGGAAATGAAAGACATAAAAAAACTATAACCTGTTGACAACCAGTAAAATGTTAGCAAATAAACAACATCAATTTAACGTTAATTTCATTTTAAGCACCTATTTTTAATAAACCTGACCTCGCAGTGGGTACTACGGGGTAAACGCTAACACCAAAAACGTATGACCTGGAAGAAATTTAGCGGCGAAATTATACATTCGTCAATCTTAGAAGAAGTAGAACAAGCGATTATCCGTGAAACTGAAAACGGATACAAACTAAAGGTTTGTATTGGAACCGATTCTCAAGTAAAAGGAGCCCTAACAGACTTTGCGACCGTAATTGTACTGCTCAGAGAGCATCATGGTGGCTTTATGTACATTGCTCAAGATAGAAGCGCCCAGCAAATGGGTATTAAAGAGCGAATGTTAGTTGAAGTTCAAAAATCTATCGAGACTGCTTATTCGATTTGTGATTTATTAGACATATACGATGTTGATCTGGAGGTTCATGCTGATATTAATACCAACCCAATGTTTAAATCAAATAAAGCACTTAACGAAGCAATGGGCTATATTTTAAGTATGGGCTTCATTTTCAAAGCTAAGCCCGAAGCATTTGCCAGCTCTACTTGCGCGGATAAAATGGTTCATTAAAATTGAAACTCCATCACCAGTCCTTTTTTACTAAAACTTTTTCACTAACCACTTGGTCGGTAGGTTGTTTACTTGTCATATGATCTTTAAATGATTTAGCAAATTGACTTGCATACTTAGCAGCTTGGATTTGATATTCTTTCCATTGGCCCGCATTTAATTTACCTGGATTGTCTTCTAATGGCACACCTTTAGTAGTGCTAGCTACAAAATTCCCATAACGATCTCTTTGATAAGGGATAAAGTTAAAATTGGTGAGCCAAAAACGAAACTTATCATTCTTTAGTTCTGTTTGAAAATGAAACAAAATCTCGCCTGATGGATGCGACATTACTAATAATGTTTTATTGATGATTAATTTTCCAATGGCAATAAATAAAGTATCTCCCTGTATAGTCTTTAGCTTCAAATCTTCAAGCGGTCTTTTAAAGAAAATACTAACTCTTTCCTTTAATTGTTCTTTTGCCATTCCATTTGCCTCAACTAATTCATAGTAAATAAATTTACCTCGCTCATCCATTGGCAATAGTCCATTTTGAGCATTACAAAATAACGAACTGGCTAGAAGAATAAAAAAAATACTTATAAATTTCATTGCTTAGCTTTAAAAAACGCCCCAAAAAATGGAGCGTTTAAAAATATATCCTTAAATTATATCAATGGTTAAAAACTATAAACTGCAGCTAAAGAAAATTGCGATGCCGATTTTGTTCCTAATCCATTTCTTAAAAAGCTCTGAGAAAAATCTTTATCATTATCAAAACGTACTTCTGGAATAAAGGTTAATCCGCCTGATTTAATATTACCTGATAAGGTTAAAGATGTAACACTTGCATCAGCCACTGCTCCCGCCCCTTTAACTTTAAAGCTCTCACCTCTAAGTCCCAAAGCAAAACTAGGTGTAAATGCATATTGAGGATAAAGTGCAACGCCGGCATACCCCCCATTATCGTTAGAAACTGTGTAATCTGCAGCGTTTAACCCTAACTTAAATTTTTCAGTAATTTGATAAGCTGTAGTTAAATCTAAAATCGTTCCTGTACCAGCAGCACCAGCCGATTTACCCGATAAGACGTTTAAATAAGCACTCCACCCTTCAACTGGTGTTATCGTTAGCTGCGCACCAACATGAGAAACACCATTAAAATCTTGATAAACATTCCAGTCGTTAAATAAACCAGCCATCAAGCTCACCTTATCTGAAAACACATATGAGGCCTTAATACCTGCATTTTGAAATGGACCCGAGCCAAATAAATAGGAGGTAGAATAATTAAAATTTGCTGACGGAGAAATCACTTCATACCCTACAAATGTCCCCATATATCCAGCCGTCATGCTAAACTTCTCTGTAAATGCGTAGCTAACGTATAAATTTTGAATATGAAAACTATTTGTTGTTTCATCATAAACACCATTTGCATTAGGAATTGACTGCGACTGTCCCCTTGGACCAAAAGATAATTCACCCACAAATGATGCTTTACCAGTTGTTTTCTTCAATGCAAGGTCTATCATCCCAAGAGAAACTGAATTTTGTTCATTCGCAAAGTAAGTTTTAATGTTGCTGGCTTTGTTAAAATCGTATTTATAATAGGTATCAACAGAACCTGATATCTGAAGTGGTGTAGGCGCAGCTTCTTGAGCATAAACTATTGTCGTTAAACCTAATGCGAATAAGGAGAGTAGAATTTTGATTTTCATATCTTAAAGTTTGTTTTTTAATGGTTATGAAGCTATTTGCAACGATGAATAAATGAACTGGATTTATATATTCGGAACTTCTTGACCAGCTACGATCAATGTACCTTGTGTATATTTTTCGTCGTGTTGACTTGCATCCAAACCTTCTTCCTCTTCTTCGGCAGTAACGCGGATTGGTTGGAATAAATTAATCAGTTTGAAAATCAAGAATGATACTACAAAACTAAAAATGATCACGATGATTGCTCCTTTTAATTGAGTCAAAAAGAATGCTGGGTTACCATAAAATAAACCATCAGCGCCAGCTGCATTTACAGTTTTAGTGGCAAACACACCTGTTAACAACATCCCAACTATACCACCAACCCCGTGACAAGGAAATACATCTAACGTATCATCCAGACTTGTTTTTTGTTTCCAAGAAACAACAAGATTAGAGATTACCGCAGCAATTGCACCAATGAAAATACTTGAAGGAATACTTACAAAACCAGCACCTGGTGTAATTGCAACTAAACCAACAACTGCTCCTATACAGAATCCTAACACCGAAGGCTTTTTACCCCTTGCTACGTCAAAAAACATCCAGGATAAGCCAGCAGCCCCTGCTGCAGTATTTGTGGTTAAAAATGCCGAAACTGCTAAACTATTAGCTCCCAATGCAGAACCTGCATTAAAACCAAACCAGCCAAACCATAGTAAACCAGTACCAATTAATACATAAGGTATATTAGCAGGCGGAACTTCTTTATGCTCCAAATGAGATTTTCTACGTTTTAATACCAAAGCTCCTGCTAAAGCAGCCATACCAGCCGAAATGTGTACTACCGTACCACCAGCAAAATCTAAAACACCCATTTTTAAAAGGAACCCTTCTGGGTGCCAAGTCCAGTGCGCCAATGGAGAGTAAACAAATAGCGCAAAAAGAACAATGAATAAAATATATGAAGTAAAACGAATACGTTCTGCAACAGCACCAACAACCAAACCAGGAGTGATGATGGCAAACATCAATTGAAAAACAGCAAATAAAGAAAGAGGAATTGTTAAATCGGCACCATTTTGTAGATGTGGAGCACCAGAATTAACGCCTTGGAAGAAGAAAAATGTACTGGGATCTCCTATGAAACCGCCTATCGTGTTTCCAAAAGCTAAACTAAAACCACATACTACCCATAAAACTGTAATTACCCCTGCAGCAACTACACTTTTAATCATTGTCGACAAAATATTTTTACGATGAACCATACCACCATAGAAAAATGCCAAACCAGGTGTCATTAAAAATACTAACGCCGAAGCTATCAATATAAAAGCGATATCAGGACCGCTATATTTTCCCTCATCAAAGTTTGGGAGCAAAGGAACAAATAAGGATAATATTGCAACTACCATTAAAACTGCAAAGGGACCCCATTGTTTAAATAAAACTTTTGCCATAATTTTTTTTGTATTTACCGTGTTAATTTGATTAATTATGATAAAATTAGAAATAAAAATTCAATAATTGATAATTAATTTGATAAAAACTTCAATTTTTAATTAAAAAAATAAAAAACAATCACTTTTTTTAAATAAAAAAATAAATAATTACCGAAAAACAAACAAAAAGAAACTGAAATAACAGGTATTTATAGAAAAATTACAACTAACTAACCGAAAATACTTTATTATTTTCTTAAAAATCATAGAAAATACAGATAAACATCCATAATAATTAAAAAATATAAGGAAAAACATAATTATCATTCCAAATAATAAACGATTTGAATGATACAGGTAGGTTATCCACCAATGTTATCAACGTATCGCTTAAATAAAAACAACAAACTTGGATGCATAACCAGTTTCAGTATTGGACAACCTGTATATTATGGAGTATGGCAACGGGCCAGGATTCACCCTATATTTTTATGATAGTTAAATACCAGCTATCCGCAAGCAAGCACGAACCTATTGCGCAAGAGAAAGCAAACAAGGCCAACAAATTGACTTGTATTTTTGAGAAGAACAATAAATGCCTTGTGAAATTATATGTTAGTCATATACGCCGAGCCTTGAACAACGCCCCTACGCTCAATCTCTTTATCCATATAGGTTTGGATAGCCGATTTATTTAATCCCCAGTTAGGCGCAATTAATAAATCCCAATCAGAAATCCCAAATAAGCGCTGAATTACAATATCAGGTCGTAGCAAAGGAATTAACTCACAAAGTAAATCTGTATATTCTTCGAGGGTAAATAATTTGAAAGGACTCTTTTTATACTTAGCGCCCATAATAGAACCATCCACAACATGCAGGTGATGAAATTTGACAAACTTAATCTGAGGAAAACGGTTGATCTCATGAATATAGCCTTTCATCATTTCACGTGTTTCCCATGGAAAGCCAAAAATAGTATGCACACAAAGATCTAATTTCGAATTTTCAAGAAGCTCAACAGCCTTTACAAATTCGCCATGACTACAACCTCTATTTATTTGGTCTAGTGTTTCGTCATAGATTGACTCCATTCCCATCTCCAAGTCCACATCGAAACGATCGGTATAGCTTTCTAGTAAGGCTACTTTTTCAGCATCGATACAATCGGGACGAGTGCCTACGGCGAAACCCACCACATCTTCGGTATTTACCGCTAATGCTTCATCATACATCATCTTTAGATAGTGTACTGGAGCGTACGTATTGGTGTTAGGCTGAAAATAAACGATAAATTTATCTGCTTTATAAGAAGTCTTTGCTCTATGCATTCCCTCTATAAGCTGATCTTTAATATTAGGATTCTTTCTGGAAGGTTCGGGCGTAAAAGAATCTACGTTACAATAAGTACATCCTCCATAACCCTTACTACCGTCACGGTTAGGGCAAGTAAAACCACCATCAACAATTACTTTAAATACACGCTGCCCATTGTATTTTTCACGCAGATGTGTACCGTAATTCTTATATCCCTTTATACCTAAATCTATTGCCGTTCCCATTTTACAAAAATACTAGGATTTTTTGGATTATAGGGTTTTAGGACTGATACTTATCGAAATATATGTTTTATTACTTTTTGTAATTTATTTGATCGATATGCTTTGTGTTATAGGTTCTTTTAAAAATCAGGCTTTTACTGCCAAAATTTATAAACAATCCAAAAGGAAGATTATAAGCTTCTAAATAGTTTATGGCTTCAAAATATAAAAAGGACATAGCTTAAAAAAATCAGAGCCGATAATAAACGTATCTACACATTTATTATCGGCTCTGATAAAGATTCAACGAAATCCTAGTACAATCCCTATACTATCCTAACCAAACTACTCTTTAGGTTTAGTAATATAATATACTGGTATTCCGACTAACATAATTACCACACCCCAACCACAAGTGCTTGTTTTAGTAATCAACAAGGAAATACAGATTGCTGATGCTGCAATGATATACACAAAAGGCAATACAGGATAGCCAAATGCTTTATAAGGACGTTCCGCATCAGGCATTTTTCTTCTTAAAATAAAAATTCCATATATAGTTAATATATAAAAGATGATTACGATGATCATTACATAATCCAACAGATCGCCATATTTACCTGTTAAGCATAAGGCAGATGCCCAAATACATTGAGCCCATAATGCCCAGGCAGGAACACTGGCGGCATTTAAATGAGCTGCCTTTTTGAAAAACAGACCATCTTTAGCCATTGTATAATATACCCTCGAACCAGCCATGATTAATCCATTATTACAAGCAAAGGTTGAAATCATGATCATCACTGCAATGATGATTGTACCTGTATTCCCAAAAATATATTGAGCAGCATCAACAGCTACCCTATCTTCCTTTGCAAAAGCGATTTCATTTAAGGGCATCACTGCAACATACATTAAGTTTGCTAACACATAAATAACACTTACAATTAAAGTACCTAAAAACAAACTCAAGCCCACATTACGCTGTGGGTTTTTAATTTCACCCGCGATAAAGGTAACTCCATTCCAGGCGTCACTACTAAAAAGCGAACCCACCATCGACGCAGCTATCCCTGCTGCCAAAGCAGTTCCACCAATGCTAATCCACGAGGCAGAAGGAGCATCGAACATCTTTGAATCCCATGCATTCGCCCAATTGGCATCCCAAACTGCACTGCTAGCACCCAATGTAAAACCAAATATAATTAAGCCAAATAAGGAAAGTATTTTAATGATCGTTAAAAAAGTTTGCAACGACTTACTGTTTTTCACACCCCTACTATTAATGTAGGTGAGCAATATGATGGTAAAGATAGAGACCAACTGTGCTGCATTTAACTTAAACGAACCAAGCTCATACAAGATGTTCTTCTCACTCACTACCGGTATTAAATAAGCTGTAAATTTTGAGAAAGCTACCCCAACTGCTGCTATTGTACCCGTTTGAATAACCGCAAAAAAGCTCCATCCATATAAGAAGGCAATTAATTTATTATAAGCTTCTTTTAAATAAACATATTGCCCTCCGGCTTTTGGAAACATTGCACTTAATTCTCCGTAGCTCACCGCAGCAATCATGGTAATTACAGCAGTTAACACCCAAATTAAAATTAACCAGCCGGCCGATCCTACTTGTCGCGCGATATCTGCACTAACAATAAATATTCCCGAACCGATCATCGAACCCACAACGAGCATTGTGCCATCAAATAGGCCAAGTTCTCTCTTAAAAGAACCCTCTTCTTTTTGGTTTTTCATTAGTTTTTAGTTTGTTTTTAAATGGTGATGAAGCTATTATGAGTGTATTTATTGCTTTTATCTGGTGAGCACACTCATGATGGTTTCATTAGTTTTTAGTTTGTTTTTAAATGGTGATGAAGCTATCATGAGTGTATTTATCGCTTTTATTAGTGAGCATACTCATGATGGTTCCATTTTTTAGTTTATTTGTTTGGTTTTTTAGGTTATATTGGGCTAATATATATTAAATATGGTGTAAAAAAAATAGTCCCA
>DATJDT010000389.1:0-12090 GCA_035497275.1 Pedobacter sp. | reverse complement strand
ATATTTTCTAAATACGGTTTTAATTGTATCGAAAATATAATTCCTTTTCACCATTTCTTGTGGCGAAAAATCTCTTGTTCCTTTTGGTAAACTAGGCTTGGTAATAGACATGGCGCAAAAGTACAAAAAAGATTAAGGACTTAGTAACGGGTAAAGAACAAGAACAGGGGGCAAGGAGCAAAGAACTAATCCCTATTTCTTTTTTAAGGGAAGTCTCTTCCCATAGCTCAATTGTCGCCACACCCACTCTACCGGCCCATAATTATACTTTGAAAGCCACCATTTACTAAAATAAACTTGGATAGTATAAACAAGAACTGCCAATAGCAAGTAGAACCAAACTGGTTTTGTATTCCAATACCCAAGTCCGAAACCAGAAAAAACAAGAAGGCCAATCAAATTTTGCGTCATATAATTAGTTAAGGTCATTTTGCCAAAGACGGCTAAACTTGCAAAAAATGATTTTAACTTACCCGAAATATATAGCCAGCATATGCCGCTTCCAATGGTTAACATAGTTGCGAAAATAAGCCAATAACGCATTCGATAATGCTTTAAAAAAGCCCAGTCTAATTTCTGGGTCAGCATAAAAAACACCGTGAAGAAAATTGTTACCGCTAAACAAATCCAGAATGCTCTTTTAACTTGTTTTATTTTAGTAGAAAGATCATTGAAGAAATTAATTTTATATAGGGTGAAACCCCAAAGAAAGCAAATAAACATCGCCACGTGCACCGAATATAAATAAGGTTTACTGATCATTTGCGCTAAGTAGGTTCCCTTTAATCCAAACCAGAACACATCAATTAAGTTATGGCTATGATATAATGGAAATTGTTTCTCCATTTGGCTCCAGCCGGTATCTTTTAATGACCCTACATAACCAACGATTGCTGGAAGAGCAATAAGCAAAACAATACTTAATCTAAATGTAGTTTTCGCTGAGCTTTTATAAAAGAAAAGCATTAAAAAACCCAGCAACGCATAATCCTTTAATATATCGCCAAAAAATAGCGCACTATTAATAAATGCTAGTACCAAAAGCCAAAACATTCGGCCAGCAAAAAATCCATATGGATTATGTCCCTTTTCCTTAACATTACTCATGAGCACTGCAAAACCATAGCCAAATAAAACGCTTAGCATAGTCCACGATTTGGCAGCAAAAACGATACTAACAACATACATTACGATATTAGTAAAGGTGTCTGGCTTAAATGTTTCCCAGTTCCTATCTAAAGTGAAAAAATCGTAATAGTTCATCAGTACTACCCCCAGCAACGCCCAGCCTCTGAGGATATCTACAATTACGGTCCTATTATTTTGTTGGATGGGTTGATTGAGTGCGTTATCCATTTAGTTAAATATTAAGAAGTTAACTAAAGGTAATAAAAAAAGCCCCAACTTACGTCAGGGCTTTCATGATAAATTTTAAGTACTATTACGCCAATAACCTAATTGGTTCTTCTAATAAACCTTTTAAGGTTTGTAAGAATTGAGCTCCGGTTGAACCATCAACTACGCGGTGATCACAACCTAAAGTTAACTTCATTACGTTACCTGGAACTACTGCACCATTTTTAACTACAGGTACTGCTTGGATAGCTCCTACTGATAAAATAGCTCCATCAGGTGAGTTAATGATTGAGGTAAACTCATCAATGCCAAACATACCTAAATTAGATACGGTGAAAGTACTTCCTTCCCAATCTGATGGTTGTAATTTTTTAGCTTTTGCTTTCTGACCAAAATCTTTTACTTCTGCAGAAATATGTGATAATGATTTACCGTCTGCAAAACGAACAACTGGAACTAATAAGCCATCTTCAACAGCCATTGCAACACCAATGTTCGTGTGCTCATTGAAACGGATTTTATCTCCACCCCATGATGAGTTTACAGCTGGATGTTTCTTCAGTGCAACTGCAACCGCTTTAATTACGATATCATTGAATGAAACTTTTACTGGCGCTACAGCATTGATTGCTGTACGAGCAAGCATTGCGTTATCCATATCAACACTTATCGTTAAGTAGAAATGTGGAGCAGTAAATAGGCTCTCTGCTAAACGTTTTGCAATTACTTTACGCATTTGCGAAACTGGAGCTTCTGTAAATTTAACTTCACCCACGTATGCCGGAATTACTGGAGCAGCTTGAGCTTTTGGACTTTCAGAAGCCTGGCTTGCTGCCTGAGCAGCAGGTTTGAAGTTTTCGATATCTTTTTTGATAATTCGACCGCCTTCGGCACTACCAGCTACCTGCGCTAGATCGATACCCTTTTCTTTTGCTATTTTCTTAGCAAGAGGCGAAGCTTTTACACGTCCACCATCGGCATTTGCTACTACTGTTGGGGCGCTTGATGAGGCAGTTGGAGTTTCCGCTTTCGGACTTTCTGCTTTCGGACTCTCCGATTGGGCAGGAGCAGTTCCACCAGCGAGAATAGCCGAAATATCAGTCCCCTCTGGTCCAACAATTGCGATAATGCCATTTACTTTAGCTGCTTCACCTTTATTTACACCAACATGTAATAAAGTTCCTGTTGCATAACCCATAACTTCCATTGTGGCTTTATCGGTTTCTACATCCGCTAAAATATCGTCATCCTTCACTTTGTCGCCCACTTTCTTATGCCATTCAGCAATCACACCTTCGGTCATTGTATCACTTAATAAAGGCATACGAATTACCGTTACTCCTTTTTTAGCCAACTCTTCTTCACTTAAACCACCACCTTGCGTTGTAGCTTCAGCTTTTGGTTGTTCGCTTTCGGCTTTTGGCTCTGGACTTGCAGCCCCACCCTCAGCGGCTAAAGCAGCTTTATAATCTTCGCCTTCCTTACCGATTACTGCAATGACAGCATCAACAGGAACTGCTTTACCTTCTTCAACTCCGATAAATAAAAGCGTTCCATCCCAGTATGACTCTAAATCCATGGTGGCTTTATCAGTTTCTACCTCAGCTAAAACATCGCCACTTTTAACTTTATCGCCCACTTTCTTATGCCACTTCGCCATTACCCCTTCGGTCATGGTGTCGCTCATTTTGGGCATTTTTACTATATCAGCCATTTATATATTTCTATTGAATTGCGTTCTAAAATTAATCTTTGTTATAGGCATAATCAGCCTGCATATAAACATCTTTATAAAGTTCAGCTGCATCTGGCCATGGAGACTCTTCGGCAAATTTTACCGATTCATCAACAATCTCTTTTACTTTCTCTTCAATTTCAGCAATCCAAGCCTCATCTGCATATTTCTCTTTCAAAATTGCTTCTCTCACCTGCTCAATCGGATCTTTTGCTTTATACTCTTCTAACTCATCTTTTGAACGATACTTAGCTGGATCAGACATTGAGTGACCGCGATAACGATAAGTTCTCATTTCTAAAAATGTAGGTCCTTCGCCATTACGTGCACGTTGAATAGCTTCGTCCATTGCATTATGAACCGCGATTGGATCCATTCCATCAACTGGAGCACAAGGCATATCAAAACCTAATCCAATTTTATAAATATCAGTCATGTTAGTGGTACGCTCTACTGAAGTTCCCATTGCATAGCCGTTGTTTTCACAAACAAAAACCACTGGTAACTTCCATAACATTGCCATATTAAATGACTCGTTTAATGCTCCTTGACGAACAGCACCATCACCCATGTAGCAAATATTTACATTTTTGGTGCCCTTATATTTCTCTGCAAATGCAATCCCAGCACCCAAAGGCATCTGACCACCTACAATACCATGGCCACCATAAAAGTGATGCTCTTTGCTAAAAATATGCATCGAACCACCTTTTCCTTTTGAACACCCGGTAATCTTACCATACATTTCTGCCATAATACTGTTAGCACTCATACCCAAGGCTAATCCATGAGCATGATCTCTGTATGAAGTAATCATCGAATCTTCAGGCCCCATTGCAGAAATTGCACCTGCAAGTACTGCTTCCTGACCTATATATAAGTGGCAAAATCCACGAATTTTTTGTTGTCCATAAAGTTGTCCTGTTTTTTCTTCGAACTTGCGCATTAGCAACATCGACTCAAACCATTTCAAATAGGTATCCTTATTTATTTCTACTGCACTCATGTTGAGGTATTGATTTTTATTTACGAGAGCAAATCTAATTTTTTTTATTGTATTTTATGGTACGTTTTAGACTAAAATCGTGATAAACTATCTTTAAAATTACGATAACTGCTTTATTCATCCATCCTTCTCATTTACTATACTGGAACACTTTAAATCGAGAGATAGCTCCCAATTCACAATCAACAAATAAGATTTCATCATTAAAGTTAGGTTTCGAATTTAATTCTGCTAAGTGTTGAGAATACACACTATTATTTATTTAGCTTAAAATCAAGATGCTCCTTTCCTTTTTCAAGGTTGCACATCAGTATTAAACACTATTTATTACCTACAACCAACAGGAGGCCAACACAGATTTACCAGTGTAACTATATAACTATAAAAGGAAGATTACGGCAATTATAAAAAAGGAAGAGTTTAACGGTTTACCTAGGCTAAAAATAAAAGATTTGGATTACACTTTCAAATAACCTATTTTTGTTTTTCTGACAATAAGCCCGTAGTGGTGTACGTTTAAGTGTAAGTATTTTTTAACCCAAACTTAACAGTATAACATGATTAAAAAGTTTTTGTTTTCGACTCTCATCGTATTATGTAGTTTTAGTACTGTATTCTCACAAAGTAAAACCAAACAAGACAGCAAATTAGAAGATCCTGATAACTTAGCATCACAATATTTTTCTCAGGTAATGGGCGTGGCGGTTAATGCAACCTCTAATTTAAAATTATATAAGTTTATCTACGAATGGATTGGAACCCCTTATAGTTTTGGCGGAAATACCAAAAAAGGGATAGATTGTTCTGCTTTTGCAAAAACCATTTACGAAAA
Organism: Pedobacter sp.; assembly: GCA_035497275.1. Taxonomy (GTDB): domain Bacteria; phylum Bacteroidota; class Bacteroidia; order Sphingobacteriales; family Sphingobacteriaceae; genus Pedobacter. The sequence continues at coordinate 7,161 of DATJDT010000389.1, read as the reverse complement.
AGTATTCAATACAACAATCTTACGTAACTCTCGTGATATTTTTAGCATGACTGATCCATTGTCGAAAGACGAACTAAAGGAAGGAGATCTAGTTTTCTTTAAAATTAAAAGTCGCAGTATTTCTCATGTAGGAGTTTACTTAGGTGATAGCCGCTTTGCTCATTCGAGTTCTGGAGGAGTGAAAATAAGTAATTTAAACGAACCTTATTACAGCCGTTACTTTTATAAGGGTGGAAGAATTCTGGAATCAACAAAGACAGATTTTGTTGAGGAATAATCCAGTTAACATTTTCAATTGGCAGTTTACTCCACTATCGGATAACAAACATACTATCCTTTCCATATAAACGGAAAGGATTTTTTTATGAAATATGAATAGATTTTTAAGCCTTTTATTGGTTATCATTGTTGGAGCGTATCTTTCAATCAGCTGCCAACATAGAACTGTTCCTGTAAGTAAGGAGGTTGTACATATCGATACGTTAAAGAAAATAAAAGATACCCTTCAAATTACAGCTGTTGGCGATATTATGTTAGGATCTGCTTTCCCCAGTAAATTAAATCTCCCTCCTGATGATGCAATAGGCAGTTTTGCAGCGGTTGATTCATTATTAACAGGCGATATCGTATTCGGAAACCTAGAAGGCTGCTTTTTAAATTCGGGGAATTCAAATAAATGCAAAGGACTTAACCCTGCTAATTGTTATGCTTTTAGAATGCCCGATCGGTATGCCGGCATCTTTAAGAAAGCAGGATTTAATGTTTTGAGTGTTGCCAATAACCATGTAGGAGATTTTGATGCGAGGGGAAGAAAAAACACTGCTAAAATTTTAGACTCGCTACAAATCAATTATGCAGGCCAACTGGATAAACCTTTTGTCATTTTTGAAAAAGATAAGGTAAAATATGCGTTTTGTGCTTTTGCGCCAAATGAAAATACAGTTTCTATTAAAAACATTGACAGCGCTAAAATGCTTGTTGCCGCACTAAAAAAACAAGCAGATATAGTAATCGTTTCTTTTCATGGAGGCGGTGAAGGAGCTAATTTTGAACACGTTACAAGACAAACAGAAATTTTTTACAAGGAAAATAGAGGAAACGTCTATGCTTTTTCCCATGCAGTAATAGATGCAGGTGCTGACGTAGTTTTAGGTCATGGCCCTCATGTAACCCGAGCAGTAGAAGTGTACAAACACAAATTTATCGCTTATAGTTTAGGCAATTTTTGTACGTACGGCATGTTTAGTTTAAAAGGCCCAAATGGTTTTGCGCCGTTATTAAAACTAAATATTAATTCAAAAGGAGATTTTTTATCCGCTAATGTAATTGCTATAAAGCAGGATAAAATTAAAGGCCTTTCCTTAGATTTGACCCGAACTGCTTTTAAAAGAATGAAATACTTAACTGATGTTGATTTTAAAGGTCACAATCTCGTTTTTTCGGAAGATGGAAAGATTAGCCTTGCTAATTAAGCCTCATCTTTCGTATTTCTTACTAACCCAATCCCAGAAACAAAAAAGATAACGCCAATTATCCCCATTACAATGAGTTCGCGACTTTGAATACTATGATTTACAAAGCCGACACCAGCATAAATTAATCCTATTATACCGAGGATCGTTAATACTGTTCCAAAAATACGTTTCACATTCATCTGTTTATTTTTTGTTATTCACCTGATAAACTTTAAACTTATAACAATGTGAAAGTCTGTTTGTTTGAGTGGTTGTTTATTTGTAATATTGATTACACCAATAAACCAAATTATGATCAGCAATTATATCCCGTTAATTTTATTATTTTTTGCATTAATTATCCTTTTCAGTTCTTTCGTAACTGTTAAACAAGGTACTATAGCAGTTATCACAATTTTCGGAAAATACCGTCGACTGTTAAGTCCGGGCCTAAGTTTAAAAATCCCGTTAATCGAGCAAATTCATGCTAGGATATCCATTCAAAATCGTTCGGTTGAACTTTCCTTTCAAGCTGTGACGCAAGATCAGGCGAATGTTTACTTTAAAGCAATGCTCCTGTATTCCGTTATTAACCATGATGAAGAAACCATTAAAAACGTTGCGTTTAAATTTGTTGACTCTACCAACTTAATGCAAGCTTTAATCAGAACCATTGAAGGGTCCATCAGAGCATATGTTGCAACTCAGAAGCAGGCCAATGTACTAGCACAGAGAAATGAGATTGTAGACCACGTAAAACATCAAATCGACCAAGTTTTAGAGAGCTGGGGTTATCATTTACAAGATTTGCAATTAAATGATATCACTTTTGATGAAGAGATTATGCGTTCTATGAGCCGCGTTGTTGCATCTAACAATTTAAAGGCGGCAGCTGAAAATGAAGGTCAGGCTTTGTTAATCACTAAAACAAAAGGTGCAGAAGCAGATGGTAATGCGATTAAGATTGCCGCAGCTGCAGAACGTGAAGCTGCACAATTACGCGGTCAGGGTATTGCACTATTTCGTGCCGAAGTTGCACACGGTATGACGAAAGCGGCACAGGAAATGGAACAAGCTAACCTAGACATCTCAGTTATCTTATTCACCATGTGGACAGAATCGATTAAGCATTTTGCTGAAAACAGTGATGGAAATGTTATCTTTTTAGATGGTTCTACAGAAGGAATGAACAAAACCATGAAAGAAATGATGAGCATGCAAATAGCAAAAGAAGGAAAGAAATAGGCTATAACGACTAAGGGGCAAGGATTAAAGACTTCACAATCTTTAATCCTTGCCCCTTTATCTTTTATTACAAACTACTTATTAATAACTGGATTTACGTTACTAGTTAATTTTTGATCAACTCCAGAGAGCTTCATAAAATCTACCATCACTCTTAAACTTTCATCTTGCACAAAATCAAAGGCTTCTTCTTTGGTCGGCTTATCACCTTTTTTAAGCTGAGGTAAACCTTTTGCCACTCTAAGCTGATTTGTTCTAGCCAATACTTTAGCTTCTAATAAATCACGCTCTGCTTTAAGCTTGGTCTCATTTAAAGTTACTGTAGTTTCAACATCACGTTTTTTACCATCAGCAATATCTTCCACTAATACTTTATAATCTGCCGACTTTGCCATGCGCTGTTCGTGTAACTTAAGCAAGTTAGCTTTCACAGCTGACAAGTCTGCCACTTTTACATAATTAGATGGCTTCACCACATCAAATGGCAATGCAGAAGGTTCTGTGTCTTCTCCGATTTTATCCATTGGATAAACAGACGGGAAAGTAATATCAGGAATAACTCCTTTATGTTGGGTACTACTACCATTAACGCGGTAAAATTTACCCATGGTTAAGTTAACTTGTCCAAATTGGATAATACCATCTTTATCTACTACTGGCGCTACTCCTGCAACATTACCCGCAGTTACAGTGGTAGTTTTAGCTTTGGGTTTTAATGCCGCTGAAATCTCCTGTAGAAAAGATTGTTTAAATAATCTATTCATGTCGATTGAAGATTGTACTGTACCTTTTCCATAGGTTTGTGTTCCCATGATCACCCCTCTACCATAATCTTGGATAGCTCCTGCAAAAATTTCTGATGCTGAAGCGCTTAAGCGATCCACCAATACACCAAGTGGGCCTGTCCATACTGCTCCGGCGTCTTTGTCTTCATTCACATCAACGGCGTTTCTCAAATCTTTCACTTGAACAACAGGGCCTTTATCTATAAACAACCCAGTTAAATCAATTGCTTCCATAAGCGAACCTCCACCGTTGGCACGTAAATCCATTACAATAGCATCCACTTTATCAATATTTTTTAAAGTATCGATTAACAAACGTACATCGCGTGTAGTGCTCTTATAATTAGGATCTCCGGCATTAGCTGCTTTAAAATCTGCATAAAAAGCAGGCACATCAATCACTCCTATTTTAAAAGGCTTACCATCAGATTGGATGGTTTTTACGCTTTTTTTTGCTGACTGGTCGGCTAAAATTACCTTTTCTCTAACCAAAGTTACTACTACCGGCTTTGCAGATAGCTCTTGTCCTACCGGGATAATTTTTAATTTTACTGTCGTGCCTTTTGGGCCTTTAATCTTAGAAACTGCATTGTCTATTCTCCAGCCAACAATATCCACAAATTCACCATCAACACCTTGTGCTACCGCAACAATACGATCGCCAGCATTTAACAGCTTACTCTTAAAAGCGGGACCACCAGGTACAATAGCCATTATCTTAGTAACCTCATTATCCAATTGTAAGGTAGCGCCAATACCTTCTATAGATCTTGACATTTCTTGGTTAAACACCTCTGCATTTCTTGGATTAAAATAATTGGTATGTGGATCAACTGCTTCGGTAAACGAATCCATTACAATCTGAAAAACATCCTGATTGTTAAACTTAGCCGCTTGAGACTTTAAATTTTCATAACGCTTAGTTAAAGTTTCAATGTTTTTAACTGGGTCTGAACCAGCAATTTTCAAATTAACCAATTCATATTTTACTCTTTTCTTCCAAACATCATCCAATGCCGCAGTAGTCGAAAGCCAAGGCATTTTTTCACGGTCGTATACGTAGGTATCGTTCTGAGTAAAATCATATTTATTTCCTATTTGCGAGATTGAGTAATTAATGCGCTCATTATATCTCTTTAAATAAACATTAAATATATAAAATGGCCCACTTAAATCGCCAATCCTAAAAGCATCATCTAAGGTGGTTCTATATTTTTCGAATTCCTTGATATCAGAAGCCAAAAAATAATATTTAGACGGATCTAACGCTTTAATATACCTATCTAATACAATCGATGAAATTGAATCATTGATCTTAATCTTCTTGTAATTATAATTCTCTATTAATCCTACAAGTTCCTTGCACACTAAACTTTGTTGCTCATCTGGCTTAATATTCTGCACACCATCAACCATTTTCTGTACCTCAGGCGCAGCACTGCAAGCAAGCGCGGCGGCTGTAAAGGTTACCATTAAAACTCTTCTTAACATCTCTTTGAATAATTTAAAATCCATTTCTTATAATTCCCGTATCCAATATGATACCAATTTTTTAAATAAACAAAAAAGATACAACTTTTCACTGTATCTTTTTTGTAAACTTACATTATTTATATGATTGGCTTAAGATCACTTTCTGCTTAAACGCCAATAATGCTTATCCTATTGCGCTCATTTAGCTAAATAATCTTATGATCATAAGCGTATTTCATTAAACCCACAATGCTTTGTGTGCCTGTTTTCCTGAAAATATTTTTTCTATGTGTTTCTACCGTGCGTTCGCTAATAAATAACAAATCAGCAATCTTCTTATTACTATACTCACCTTCTATCAAACGGATAATTTCGATCTCTCTATTGGTTAGATGAAATTCTTCATCATTGCTTCTAAATGTTTTCATTAGCGCTTGCGTTACCTCTTCTCCGAAAAAACGTTGACCGTTTGCTAATTTATCTAACGCCTCTACTAATTCTTCCTTACCAGTATTTTTTAAGATATAACCAGAAATACCTGCATCTATCATTTCTTTAACAACCTGACTTTCGCCAAACATCGATAAAGCTAGGACCTTTATATGTGGAAATCTTCTTTTTACTAACCTCGTTAATTCTACACCAGTCATTTCAGGCATATTGATATCGGTAAGCAATATATCCACATTCAATTGATCAAACATCTCCATAACCTCTTTTGGTCGGTTACTAAAACCTACAATCTCATAGCGTTTTTCATTATGGAGTAGTGAACGAAGGCCATCAACAACTAATTGATGATCATCAACGATGAATAGATTTGTTTTGAGAGCCATTTCCATTTGGCTAATTTACAAAGGAATATAGATAGCCACAAGAGTTCCTGCGCCAGGGCGCGATGAAAAATCTACCTGTCCCTTTAAATACTCCACCCGACTTCTAATATTCTTCAAACCTATTCCTTCAAACCTCTCTAGCAATGCAGTATCAAAGCCCGATCCATTATCTTCAATTGTTGCATTAATCCCCTCATCATCTCGAGTAAGCTGGATGTCCAACATGCTAGCCTTAGCATGCTTGATCACATTATTTACAGATTCTTGAATAATTCGATATAATACTGTTTCAACATTTTGGTCAAGCCTTTGCGCTAATCCAACTGTTTCAAGATTTATCTTTAATTTTCTAGAATCTATTTTATTAATGAAATCTTTAATAGCAGTTGCAAGACCGGATTTCAACAGCACATTTGGAGCCATTTGATGAGAAATAGCCCTAACTTCTCTACAGCTTTCATCAACAAGACTTAAGGTTTTCTGATACGTTTCTTTAGTCATATCGCTCTTAAACTCAATTTCGTTAGTTAGTGACGAAAGATTCATTTTTACTGCCGAAAAAAGTTGGCCCAATCCATCGTGTAAATCGGCGGAAATTCTTTTCCTTTCATTTTCTTCAGCATGGAGAACCGATTTGGTAGCAAGATCTTGCTGCTTAATGATTTCCTTTTGCAAATTTGCTTTTTGACTGAGTTTTAAACTCTTAAACACTAAATAACCTACACCTACTGATACCAATAAGGCCCCTAAAGCTATCCACAAAAAAACATTTTTCTTAAAGAGTATTAATTTTTGAATTTTATTTTCTTTATTGAGTACGACTATTTGCTGCGCTTTTTTTTCAGTTTCGTAAGCTATTTGAAGCTCGTTAATCTTATTCAAGGCTTCTTTGCTGTAAATACTATCCTTTAACTCAACACTTCCCTTAAAAGATTTAAGTGCATTAGCATAATCTTGCTTTTGCTCAAATAAGGCCCCTAATAAATCATAGGCTTCTCGAAGGTAATCTTTGGCCCCTTGCGCTTTAAAAATGGCAATGCTTTTATTTATATATTTTTCTCCGGCCACATAGTCATTAAGTTTTGTATAAGTTGCTCCAATATTCTTATAGCAGCTTCCAATCCCAAGTTGATCATTCATGGCAATCCTAGAATCTAAAGAGATTTTAAAATATTTCATCGCCTCTACATACTTATCCATCTTCTCGTATACCTGCCCAATGTTATTATTGACAGTTGCCAAATCGCTTTGCATGTTTAGCGATTTCAAGTATCCCTCCGCAATAAGTGCCTGTTTTAAAGCATTTTGATAATCTTCTTTGTGATAATAATATTTAAACATTCCCGAGTAGGAATTTGCCAACGTAGA
>DATJDT010000388.1:0-12583 GCA_035497275.1 Pedobacter sp. | reverse complement strand
TTTAGGGCTATTTCGGCCGTTTGAATACGTTCTTCAATAAATTTTAGACAAAGTTGGTATAATGATGCTTTTAATTCTTGCATATAGAACGTTTTAAATAGGTAATATTTATTTCCATTGGTATTACCTAATATACAATTTTTCCGAAATTATTGTTCCATCCAATTAACTTTATCAGTCATTGATGTTCTATTAGCTTCAATAGCTGCCTCGTTATGATAACCCATATAAAAAAGACCGAAACATTTTTCATTTTCTTTAAGGCGTAAAAATGGCCCTAGGTGATTAATTAATGGCGGGGAACTCTAATAACCGCCAATATTTAATGAATCCGCAGATAAGGCTAAATTTTGCACAGCACATGCAACAGCAGCAATTTCTTCCCAATTGGGCACTTTATCTTCATGAAATTGAATATTTATAGCCAAAATACAATCAGCCTGCGTGGTTTTCTGTAAGAAACTGTCATACTTTTTTTGCAAGAATTGCGACGTTCCAACATTTTCCTTATAAAGTTGCGCCAATGTATTACCTAATCTAGTTTTAGCTTCCTTTCTGATAACTACAAAACGCCAAGGTTGCGTTAATTTATGCGTAGGGGCATAATTTGCATTTTCCAGAATTTGTTCAATCAATGTAATTGGAATTTCCTTTTCAATATAACTAGCGGGGAAGATGCTTCTCCTGCTTTTGATAATTTTAGTGAGCGTTTCAAAATTGCTGTTCATACTTCAAAAATAAGCGATAATACTAAAATTGAATTTTCTATATTGCTTTATTGCTTTATTGTTGCAATTAACTGCTTTTTAATCTGTTTCGCTTTAGCATAGAAGGCGATACTCTCCTTATCGACCAAAAAATCCATAGTTGCTAATAACTCATTTTTAATCCACTGATGTTTTGAAGTTAAATTTGCCAGAATATTTAAACAATGTGATTTGACTGCTACTGGTACTTGTTCGTCTATTAGCCAGCTAAAGGTAGTTTCAACAACCTTTTCGGTATGATAGGTATCAATAACTTCTCTGATATAAAAAGGAGCTTTTTTTGCAGTCATTAATGCTAAAATCTTACCAAAGTGTCTTCGCGACGAAAGATTTTGCTGATGGTGAAACCTTGTCAAAAAGTACGTAGCATGAGGCCAAAAATGAGCAGTATATCGAATATAAACGTTTTCTAGAATCCATGATGCTCTAAAACCTATTTTTTCATCTACATGAAAAGTCAAATCAATTAATTCCTTTATAGAAAATTCACTCTCAGCAATAACCTTAGCTAACTCTTCGGTCATTGTTTTCTGTAAAGTCGATTTGAGAATAATTAAAAGCGAATCTGATTTCATCATTCAAAAATAGTAATTTCTTTCTTTGACGTTCACCCTAAATATGATGCTAACATTAGCAATAGATAGTTAGGGGGTGCTTAAGCTAACCATCGTAAAGTATAGCATTTAAGCAATAATTTCACTACCTTTGCATTTTATCCCCAAATTACATGATTTCAGTTTCAAACCTATCCCTACGCTACGGAAAACGTACTCTATTTGAAGATGTTAACCTTAAATTTACTCCAGGCAATTGCTATGGTGTAATTGGTGCTAACGGTGCAGGTAAATCTACCTTCCTAAAAATTCTAAGCGGTGAAGTAAACCAAACTAGCGGATCTGTCGCATTTACTCCAGGCGAACGAATGGCGGTATTGAAACAAAATCACTATGAATTTGATGAATTCTCGGTGATTGAAACAGTAATGATCGGTCATAAAGAACTTTATGATATCATGAAGGAGAAAGATGCCATTTATTTAAAGGAAGATTTCACAGATAAAGATGGCGAACGTGCTGGAGAATTGGAAAATCTTTTTGCGGAGAAAGACGGCTGGAACATGGAAAGTAATGCTGCTACTTTACTCAGTAATTTAGGCATTAAAGAAGAGTATCATTATAAACAGCTTAATGAGTTGGATGGTAACCAAAAAGTACGTGTTTTACTTGCGCAAGCTTTATTTGGCAATCCAGATATTTTATTATTAGATGAGCCTACTAACGATTTAGATATCGATACCATTGCTTGGTTAGAAAATTTCTTAGCTGATTACGAGGCAATTGTTTTGGTAGTAAGTCATGATAGACACTTTTTAGATGCAGTATGTACACATATTGTAGATATCGACTTTAGTAAAATGAGTATTTATACCGGAAACTATACTTTCTGGTACGAATCGAGCCAGTTAGCTTTAAAACAACGTAGTGATCAAAATAAGAAGCTAGAAGAAAAGGTTAAAGAATTACAGGAATTTATCCAACGCTTTAGCGCAAACGCTTCAAAATCAAAACAAGCTACTTCACGTAAAAAAGCTTTAGATAAAATAGACATTTCCGAAATTAAAGCTTCAAGTAGAAAATATCCTGCTATTTTATTCAATAATCTAGGTCGCGAAGCGGGCGACCAAATTTTGCAGGTAGAGGGTTTAAGTAAAACTGTAAATGGCGAGGTTTTATTTTCCAATGTGAATTTTATGATCAATAAGGGAGATAAAGTTGCTATTTTATCTCAAAATAGCTTAGCTACAACGGCTTTTTATAATGTGCTATCGGGCAGAGATCAGGACTATAAAGGAGAATTCAAATTTGGAGTGACTATTAGCACAGCTGATATCCCGAACGATAATTCTGATTATTTTGAGGGCAAGGACGAAAACTTAGTTGATTGGTTACGTGAATATTCAGGTACTGATGCTGATGAACAATTTGTAAGGAGCTTTTTAGGCAGAATGCTTTTCTCGGGTGATGAAGTACTAAAAAATGTTAAAGTGCTTTCAGGTGGCGAGAAAATGCGTTGCATGTTTTCAAGAATGATGCTTCAATTGGCAAACTTCCTTATGTTTGATGAGCCAACCAATCACTTGGATTTAGAATCGATCACCGCTTTAAATAATGGGATGAAAGACTTTAAAGGAACTATCCTATTCACATCACGAGATCATGCGCTTACAGAATCTGTAGCCACAAGAATCATTGAAATTACTCCAAAAGGCAGTATTGATAGAATGATGACTTACGATGACTATATCAATAACGAAGACGTTGCAAAACTTAGGGAAGAAATGTATAAATAGACAGATAATTCCTTTAATTTTACCATCTTTAAAGTAAATTAGAGAATGATCAGTTAGTATATTCCTGTTTTAAGATTATTATAGTGATTAAATCGTTATTAAAATAATAATTATAATGTATGGGTGGTAAACAAACAACAATTAAGGAAATTGCATCGCTTCTTAATATCTCGGTTTCAACCGTTTCAAGAGCCCTGCATAAACATCCAAGTATTGGTATTACAACTCAATTAAGAGTTCAAAAATTAGCAGACGAGTTAAATTATGAACCTAATCAGGCTGCGATTTTTTTCCAAAAAGGCAAGAGCTACACAATAGGACTTATTTTACCAGAACTTTCAGAAGCATTTTTTTCATCAGTAGTAAATGCTGTGGAAGATATGGCCTACAAAAAGAATTATACCGTTCTATTGGCTCAATCTCATGACGATGAAGATAGAGAAAAGCAAATCATACAAATGATGAAAAACCATCGAGTAGATGGTTTGGTTGTGTCTGTGGCAAAAACTACCACTAACTTCGACCATTTCCACATGCTCGAAAAATACAATATTCCCATTGTCTTTTTTGACAGGATTCCTCCTCTTAAAAATATCCACTCAGTTGCATGCAATATAGAAACGGGCAGCTTAGAGGCAGTAAACTACTTATTAAAAAAAGGCCATCGTTGTATCGGCTTAATTAATGGTCCTGCAGCATTAACAGCAAGTGAAGAGCGTAAAAAAGGCTATTTTAAAGCCATTACAAAAAACCGCTTGAAATTTGACCCTTCTTTAATCGTAAGTTGTGATTTAACAGAAAAAGGAACACAGGAAGCTTTAACTGCATTGATGGAAAATAAACGCAATTTAACTGCTATCGTAACTTTTAATGATTATGTTGCCCTTTATGCAATTAAATATGCTCGTAAATTAAATATCGACCTAAAAAATGATCTGCAATTTATAAGTTATTCAAACCTGCCACTTATTAATTATATGGATCATGTGCCGATAGCTTCAGTTGAGCAATTCCCTTACAAACAAGGAGAAAAAGCAGTTGAAATTTTATTCGATTTAATTAACAATAAAGATTCTTCTACGCCTGAAACGATGTATTACAATAAAGTTGTTGTAGAATCAGAGCTTATTGAAAACCAATCTTATCATACCGATTAAATACGTTTCCAATCCTATCATAAAAACATATACCGTTAAAATAAACTTATCTAGGCAAGAAATTTAGCGCAAACGTTTGTGCTAAAGAAATAACATTCTAATAATTAGCTTTGGTAAAAGCTAAAAAATAGTGTTAGGAATGTTAAAGAAAGTAATAGATAAATATGGCCTGAAATTTGAAGATTTCGAGATTCAAAATTTTGGTTCGGGACTGATCAATAAAACTTGGAAGTTAGGTGCAATTACAGGAGAGAAGTCTTACGTGCTGCAACAAATTAATAAAAGTGTTTTTAAATCTCCAATTCAAATTAGTGAAAACCTTAATAAGGTGGGTAATTATTTAGCCAAAAATCACCCAGATTACCTTTTTGTTTCCTCATTACCATCGAAAGACAATGATTTTGTGATTAAAGATGAAAACGAGGAATATTATAAGCTCTCTAATTATATTAACGATTCAATTGCAGTTAATACAGTTAAGAATGAAAAAGAGGCCTTTGAAGCAGCTAGAAAGTTTGCCGAGCTCACTAAACTTTTAGTAAACTTTGATATAACTAAACTAAGCTATCCTCTTCCAAATTTTCATAACCTGACACTAAGATTTATTGAACTTGAGGAGCAGCTTAAAGTTGCCGATAAAGACCGTTTAGAAAAAGCGTTAAACCTAATTCATCAAGTCTATAAAAATAAAGATATTGTTGATACGTATGATCAGATTATTTCCAAAAAAATGATCCCACTTAGGGTAATTCATCACGACACGAAAATAAACAATGTGTTGTTTGACGATCAGTACAATGGCTTATGTGTCATAGACCTAGATACTGTTATGCCTGGCTATTTCATCAGTGATGTGGGTGATATGATGAGAACCTATCTTTCACCAGTTGATGAAGAAGAGCAGGATCTAAGTAAAATTGAGATTAGAGAGGATGTTTTTAAAGCGATCGTTGAAGGCTACTTTAAAGAAATGGGAGATGTTTTATCAGCTAACGAAAAGCAGCTATTTGTTTATGCGGGTAAGTTTTTAATTTACATGCAGGCCGTTCGATTTTTGACAGATTATTTGAATAATGACCGCTATTACGGAGCAAAATATGATGGGCACAACTTTGTTAGAGCAAAGAACCAGATGTTGTTATTAGAAAAATACAATGAACTTGAGCATAAATTTCAATCTATTGTAGAACTACATAGCAATTAGAAGAATTGTTAAAAAAGAAAGCCAGCAATTATAAAAATTGCTGGCTTTCTTTTTGTAAGATCTTTAATATCCGCTATCGTCTAGCGCAAAAGTATTCTTTTTAGTCTTCCATTTCCCTCTAGTAAAATCAGGGAATTCTTGTGGTGCATTACCTTCTTTCAGCGATTTTGTTGAAAGCGGTGTTATTGCACTCATTGTAACTGAATCATAAACATCAATTGGAGTTTGTTTTTTATCTTTAACTGCGGTGATAAAAGCATTAAATACAAACCAATCCATTCCACCATGGCCAGCACCAACCGCTTCTGCTTCATATTTTTTCCAAAGTGGGTGATCATATTTTTTGTACCATTCATCTGCACTATCCCAAGCATGCGGCTTTGTTTTCCCTTCTATATGGATCGATTTATTCACATCCATCCACAAACCGTTGGTACCTTGCACCCTAAAACCTAATGAATAAGGTCTGGGCAAATGCACGTCATGTGACAACATTACTGTTTCGCCATTAGCGCAATTAATTAAGGTAGTAGTTACATCTCCATTTTTATAATTCAATTTGGCATTAGCATGGCCAGGAGATAATTTCTCTATATGCGCTGCTAAACCTCTCGCTTTTGAACTAAATGAAACAAGGTTAGTAAATCGATTCCCTTTGTTTATACTAGCATAATTGATAAGTGGTCCAGCACCATGGGTTGGATATAAGTCGCCATCTTGATCAATATTGAACTGAGTTCTCCATTGTGCTTCGCTTGTTGCAGTTGGGCCATATTCAACTCCACCTTTTCCATTAAATAAAATTTCTCTCAAATCATGCTGATACCCGCCTTCTAAATGAATAAGCTCTCCAAATACGTTCTGTTGTACCATATTTAAAACAGCCATTACATCTCTACGGTAACATACATTCTCTAAAGTCATATATGGCATCCCTGTTTTTTCTGAGGTATTAACAATATCCCAATGCTCTTTAATTGTTAACCCGGCAATTACCTCACATCCAACATATTTGCCAGCATTCATGGCATCCACTGCTTGTTTGTGGTGAAATTGCCATGGTGTTGCAATAATAACTGCATCAATATCTTTTCTCTCCAGTAACCCTTTATAAGCATCAATGCCTCCAGTGTATTCTTTAGCTGCTGGTTTTCCTTTTCTAGCGATAAAATTCCTGCAAGTTTTTAACGAACTTTCTTGCGTATCGCAAATCGCTACAATTTCAACATCATCTCTTAAACAGCCTTCACTAATATGGCTCATACCTCTGGCACCTACACCAATGTATCCTAACCTAACCTTACTATTTGTTGATGCAAACAAGCTTCCTGTAGGCAAAATAGTAATACCCGCAGCGGTAACTGCACCAGTTTGTAAAAAATCTCTTCTTTTCATTTATTTTTGTGTTTAGCCTTTTTATCTAATTATTCGGTTTCTGATAAATATTTCCAACGTATTATAGATACAAGATAAGAGCATCTAATTAAAAAACCATCAAACATGATTACACAAACGATTGCATAAGTTTTCGGTCTACAACATTAATCTAAAAGTTAAATCTATCAAATAATTAAAGATTTATCCTTCAAATTCTCCCTCTATTTCATAGATAATGTTGTACCAGACAATATATAAATCGTTTGCGCAACATTAAAAATACAAAAAAATTATAACTCTAGCGCTTTCCAGTTACGAAGTTAGCCTTGCTAACGTCCTAGCTAACATTTTAAATGAAAGTTGAACCAGTAGCAAATACTTTACAGATTTTAATGCAATTAGATTGCATCTTATCTTATTTTTGCATTTCAATTTTTAGTTAAAATTAAGCATGATTTCAATTCAATCAGTTGCTCATCAATATGCTGGGTCTCCAATGATCAGTTTTAAGGATTGGCAAATTAAAAATGGTGAGCAGTGGCTCCTATTAGGCGAATCTGGAAGTGGAAAAACAACTCTTCTTCATATATTAACAGGGATTTTAAAGCCAAAACAAGGTGAAATTTGCCTTAATGGGACCTCGATTTATACGTTATCGTCAAAAAAATTAGATCAATTTAGAGGTCGTAATATTGGCATTATCTTTCAAAAACCACATTTAATCAAAAGCTTAACAATTTCCGAAAATCTTGCATTGGCCCAAACCTTTGCAAAACTTCCCGAAAGTGAGGAAAGAATAAATGAAGTATTAGCATCTTTGGGAATTGCCGATAAGAAAAATTCTTATCCTAATGAATTAAGTCAGGGTCAGTTACAGCGTGTATCTATTGCAAGAGCCGTTATCAATAAACCTGCGTTATTAATTGCAGATGAGCCAACTTCCAGCCTTGATGATAAAAATGCTGCAGCCGTATTAAGCCTATTAATGCATCAGTCTGGTTTAAATCAAGCTACTTTAGTAGTTGCTACACATGATAAAAGAGTAAAAGATGCCTTCACAAATACCTACGATTTAGCATGAGCCCATTAAAAATTAGTTGGAAGAGTTTATGGTCAAAGCCGCTATCGGCATCGCTAAATATTATGCTTATCGCATTTGGGACGGGCATTTTAACCATTTTATTATTGGCGTCGACCCAAATTGAAGAAAAATTAAATAATAATTCAAAAGATATTGATTTGGTTGTAGGCGCAAAAGGCTCTCCTTTACAATTAATATTAAGTAGTATTTATTATATCGATTTTCCAACGGGCAACATCCCCTTAAAAGAGGCGAACGAACTTTCTCATAACCCTTTTGTAAAAAGGGCTACTCCCCTTGCACTTGGCGACAACTATAATGGTGTTCGCATTGTTGGAACAGATAGCAACTTTGTTAGTCTATATGGTTTAAAAGTTGACCAGGGTAAATTCTGGGTGGCAGATCTTGAAGCTACCATAGGAGTTAACGTTGCAAAAGAACAAAGATTAAAAGTTGGTGATACTTTTAATGGATCACATGGTTTAACCAATAATAAAGACGTACATAAAGACCATCAATATAAAGTAGTTGGTATTTTAACACCGCAAGGTAATGTTACCGATAATTTAATTCTAACCAATGTAGCAAGTGTGTGGCGAATGCATGAAGAAGCGCATGAACATAAAGAGGGTGAAGAGCACGATTCGGGAAAAGAGGCCACGGACGAAATAAAAAATAGAGAAATTACTTCCTTGTTAATTCAATATCGATCTCCAATGTCGGTTGCTATTTTTCCTCGAATGGTAAATCAAATGACTAGTTTACAATCTGCATCACCTGCGATGGAAAGTACACGGTTATTTTCTCTTATCGGTGTTGGCGTTGATACCTTACAGTGGTTTGCTATATTAATTATGCTAATTGCCGCAATAAGCGTTTTTGTTAATCTCTACAATTCCTTAAAAGAAAGAAGCTATGATCTGGCAATTATGCGAACTTTAGGCGCATCCAGAACCAAATTGTTTGTTATCGTAATATTAGAAGGGTTATGGCTAACGATTGCAGGAACTATTATTGGAATTTTGTTAGGCCATGCTGTTTTAGAGCTAATCAGCTATTACCAAGAGAGTACACAAGCTAAATTAGACGGGAAAATTTTTGTGAATAGTGAATTATACCTGCTGATTGCTGGCATATCTATTGGTATTTTTGCCGCGATTATTCCAGCAATACAAGCATACCGATCTAACATTTCTAAAATATTAGCTAAAAATTAATGCCACTCTTAAAATCGAATCTTTTAAAAAATGATCGGAAACTAAACCAATTTATAGGGAGTATCATTTTTGTGAAAAAGCCGATTAAATTTGATGGTATTGGTATATTTGTATAAGCATTAAAATAAAATACATACTGATGAAAAAATTAAGCTTGATATTTTTGATACTTGTTGGCTTTGGTTTTACTGCGCAAGCACAACATGACCCAAATGATCAAATCATGTCTGATAATTGGGATGTGATCGGTAATGTTGATTTTAAAACAGTTAAGGAAACCGAAATGTATGCTATTTTTAACAATGAAATTAAAAAACATGCAGGTAAGCCATTTGAATTAGAGGGCTATATTGTGCCTATCAAAGATGGAATGAAACAGAGTAAATTCATGTTATCTACCTTACCCATTAATCAATGTTTCTTTTGCGGAAAAAATGGAGTTCCTATTATGGTAATGGTTGAATTGATTGAACCCATAAAATTCACCTATCAAACAGTAAAAATTAAAGGTATTTTAAAATTAAGCACGGCAAATGCTATGGATAACCCACCTATTAGTTTGCTAAGTGGAAAAGCCCTTTAACAATGGCAAACGCAAGTCCTATTGACATTTTAAAACAAAACAATCTCAAACACACAAAACAAAGGATTCGTGTACTAGAGGATATTTCTGCCAATGCGACGGCGGTTTCACAACCAGCTCTTGAAAAAAAATTAGGCAAGGAAATAGACCGCGTAACTTTATATCGAATTTTAAATACTTATGTAGAAAAAGGTATCCTACATAGAATTGTTGATCAAAATGGAACTGCTAATTATGCTATTTGCTCTTCTGCTTGTTCTGCAGAGCAACATCACGACGAGCATGTTCATTTTAATTGCACAAACTGTAATAAAGTATTCTGTTTAGCCACCAAAGTTCCAGAGATTAATATTACCGAGGGCTTTAAAGCGGAAGCAATTAGCTTAATTGCTTATGGGATTTGTAAAGAATGCAGTAAAACTTTAACACTTTAACACTTTGACAAACTTTGAAAGTTTGTCAAAGTGTTGAAATTTCACCTAGTGACCTTCGTGTCCATCCGCACCATGCGCATGTCCATGACTTAATTCATCAGCTGTTGCTTCGCGAACTGTTAAAATTTTACCAGCAAAAATCAGGTTTTTTCCAGCCATTGGATGATTTAAATCAACTGAAACAGTAGTTTCAGAAATACCTGTTACACCAGCACGAAACTGGTTTCCATTATTATCTTGTAAAGGAATAACATCGCCCACATTTGGTAATTCACCTGCTTCCTTAAACATATCAATCGGAAGGTCTACATGAGCTGTCGCATCTAATTCTCCATAACCATCGGCTGGAGAAAGCTCGAAACTATACTCATCACCCACTTTTAAACCTAATAAATGCTCTTCAAATTTAGGTAACATCATACCTACACCATACAAAAATACCAATGGTTGATCTTCATTTGCTTTCTCAACAAAAACTTGCTGACCTTCTGGAGTAGTAGTGTGCAGTTCATAGGTTAGAGACACTACTGTGTTAGAATTAATATTCATCTATTTTCTTTTAATTAATAAATTTTACTGCCTCGGCTATTGTACTTACAGGCAGCTGGCAAGTTTTATTTCGGCAAATATAAATCTTTGTTTGTTGGCTTTCCTTATTTTTTAACAAAGGAAGTTCACTTTTTGTTCCGCCCAATGTAATTTTATTAGGAATGTATAACTCATGAAGCTTCGTCTTTTCAGTTTTTAACTCATTACCTACCAAGGCAACCTCGTTGATACCGAATACTTCATTTATTAATTGAATACTCCAATTTGAATAGGCAGATCCATAGCTTTTAATGTTGGGCAATACGGCGCTGAGCATTTGCAAAGCTTTTAACCTATAATCCTCATTATCGAAGAATAAACCCAGTTTTTGTAAATTCTGTGCCATTACAGAATTTGAAGAGGGAATTACGTTGTCCATTATTTCATGCTTTCGCGCTATTAATGCTTCGCTTGTTGAAGAAGTATAAAACAGCATTGCGCTGTTTTCATCTTTAAATTTTGCTAAAACGTAATCTGTCAATGATCTCGCCTCTAACAGCCATTTTTCATCAAAATCTACTTCATAAAGAGCAATCAAAGCCTCAATAAAAAATGCGTAATCGTCTAAAAATGCCGCAATACTAGCCTTTCCGTTCTTATAATTCCTGAACATTTCCTCACCTTCAACGATTAGATTTGCCAAAATGAATTCTGCGGCTTGCTTTGCATTTTGGTAATAGGTTTCCATTTCAAACACCAATGAAGCTTCGGCTAAAGCCTTAATCATCATACTATTCCATGCCACCAAACATTTATCATCTAAACCAGGCCTTATCCTTTTTGCTCTACTTTCAAGTAATTTATCTTTTGTTTTTTGAATAATTTGTTGAAGATCCTCGATCTCCAAATTATTTTTCTCTGCGAACTCTTCATCGGTAAATTTCCTTTGTAAAACATTACTTTGCTCCTCTTCCCAATTTCCATCATCGGTTACATTAAAATAAGCCGACATTAGTTTTCCATTATCTCCGATAATTTTTTCAAACTCATCCTTTTCCCAAACATAAAACTTCCCTTCAATACCTTCGCTATCAGCATCTAATGCGGCATAAAACAAGCCATCAGATGATGTCATCTCTCTAGTTACCCATTCGATAGTGTCCATTACTACCGCTTTATACAATGGAATTTTTAAATATTGATAGGCCTCTGTGTATAGGGAAATTAATTGGGCATTATCATATAGCATTTTTTCAAAATGCGGGATATGCCACCGTTCATCAACAGCATATCGTGCAAAACCTCCCCCAATCTGATCGTAAATCCCTCCCAATGCCATTTTTTCCAAGGTAAGCATGGCTGATATCGCTGTAGCTTCATCTTTCATCATATAGCTATAGCGTAGCATAAAAATCCAGTTGTTAGGTAAAGGGAATTTGGGGGCTCTATTATATCCTCCTTCAGCCATATCAAAGTGGCGTTTCCAAGGCTCAATAATCTCTGTAAGCTGTTCTTTATTAAATGTTTGCTCTATCTTATTGTTAATGATTTTCTCTGCGCTATTAATTCCGTCCGTTAGCCTAGTTGCATAACCTATTGCCTTTTCAGGTTCAGCATTCCAGAGGGCAGAAACGTTCAACAAGATACTTATCCAATCATCCTTTCTAAAGTAGGTACCTCCATAAATTGGCCGCTGATCTGGTAGGCAAATTGCGTTTAAGGGCCATCCGCCATTTCCATTCATTAATTGAACTGCCAACATATAAATTTGGTCTATATCAGGCCTTTCTTCCCTATCCACCTTAATGCATACAAAGTGTTTATTCATGACTTCAGCAACCTCGAAATTCTCGAAACTTTCATGTTCCATCACGTGGCACCAGTG
>DATJDT010000387.1:0-2292 GCA_035497275.1 Pedobacter sp. | reverse complement strand
TTGCTTAATTCCCTTTTACATAAGCTTTGGTATTCTTTGTAACATGCCTATTATTAGCTATAAAACCACTGATACAATTGAGGTAAACCTTTTTAACATACCTTTCGAGAATCATTTTTATATGATGGGCATGCTATTGCTAGGAGTGTATGTAATGGAACTCATTAAAAGCAGGCGGGCTAAATAATGGAGTTACCAATTTATACCAAGCAACAACTTGCCTTACGGAACGGACAAGATAAGCCACAAATTTGGATAGCCTATAAGGGATTGATCTATGACGTTGGCAGTAGTAGGTTATGGAAAAATGGAAAGCATTATGAGCATTGGGCAGGACAAGATTTAACAAATGAACTACCCGATGCACCACATACTGATACTGTATTTGAAAAGTTTGAAATTATTGGACAGCTTGCCTTTGTTTAATTAAGTTGTAAGAAAATCCCTTGTCGTTGTCGCCCAAAACAGCTACAAATAAAGTACTGTCATTTCGTTTGGTGTATTGAATTTTCTTTGGAAAATCATGTGTTAAGTTCTCAAAGGAGAATTTATCTTTTACAGTTTTGTTTAATACAAACTCGATCGTCTGACCGTTGTTTTGGTTCAATACTTTCGCCGAGTAGGTGATTTTGTTGCTGTTTATCTTAATCGATAAATACTCTTCAACCCTTTTACTGCCGTTTTTTATTTTATAAGAATTACCTTCAAGAGCGCCGTTGTCTTTAATAGTCCAGGTTTCGTAGCTTTCTTTATTTGCTACTTTCCAAGTGCCAGCTAAAAAATGAAGTTCCTTAACTTGTTGGTGTGAAGTAGTTTTAAAAGCAATAAGCAGTACAAGGAGAGCTGAGAGTAATTTCATGTCTATAAATTTAAAGGTTTATTTAGCAAATATCACCTTCCATCAGTCAGTAAAATTGTAAAAATGCGACATGTTATTGGCTTAGTAAGTTGAGTTTTTTTACAGATTTAAGAATTCGATTTCGAGAACAGGCTCGACATTTTCAAATTGGTTGAGTAGAATTTTTTAGGATTAACCCCAGTAAACTCTTTAAAATCCTTTATAAAATGCGCTTGATCAAAATAATCACCTTCATAAGCTAAGCTTGTCAAACTTTCAAAATCTTTATTTAGCATTGTGTTTAAGGTAATCTGTAATCTGATGATCTTGGCTAACTGTTTGGGACTTAACCCTATTGTGTCAGCAAATCGGCGTTCAAGTTGTCGGCGATTAATGTTTACCTTTTCAGATAATTCTGAGACCGAAAGTTGTCCTTTTAACTTTAATATTGTTTTAACACTTGATTTTATTACTCGATTGATTAACTCGGGCGCAACTAATCGAGCTAGTAAAAAGCTTTCAATTAGCACTATTCTGGCTTCGGTGCTTTCTGCATTTAATATTTTAATTTCTAACTCTCGTCCTTCATCTCCAAACAGCTCCCAAAGTGATACGGCTTTATTTTCCATTTGTTTCAGTGGGAGGGTAGCAAATGGCGTAAATCCATCGGGCTGAAAACGTACTGCAAATATGCTGGTAACTCCGGTCGGCTCAATTTCTAAAGCTTTAGTGATTTGGCCGAATACGAAGCAATGGGGCTGATCAATAATTTGTCCATCCTGCAAATATTGCCTGTAATGATCACCGCGATGAAAGATCATCTCCATACATCCATCGGGCACAATTCGTTGTTTTTCGGGCGGATCTTGTGGAGCTGCTGCTAATGTCCAATAACACTTTACAAAAGAATTAATGGGAGAATTTGGCTCGAAGGTTTGATAATCCATGCTTTAGAGTTAAAAGTACCGACTTCGTAAGTTGGTCAACTTACGAAGTCGGTACTTTGCTAAACCGCATCCGATAGCGAAGTGAACGTAAAGTCACGTATTTTTAACGGAGGCAATAAGTAATTAGCATTTGATTCGGCGCTTACAGTTCTTTCCGATTTGCCCATTTCCTCTAAATTATTCAGCATGATGATTGGGCTTTCATTAAAACGGAAATTCTTTACCGGGAACTTGATTTCACCATTTTCAATATAAAAAGTACCGTCTCTCGTTAATCCCGTAAGTAATAATGTTTGCGGATCTACCGGGCGGATATACCATAAACGTGTTACCAAAATCCCTTTTTCGGTGCCTTTGATCAACTCCTCTAGTGTTTTGGTTCCACCTTGCATAATCACTCCGTCTGGACTTGGGATAGGTTTAATTCCTGTTTTTTGCGCCCAATAACGAGAACTATATAAATTTTTAACTACACCTTTTTCAATCCAGTTAATTTTTTGTTTAGGT
>DATJDT010000386.1:0-3013 GCA_035497275.1 Pedobacter sp. | reverse complement strand
CAGTTTGATAGCCCTGACACAAAAGAACCGCAGACATACATTTCATCTCCAGCCTTCTTGGAAGCTGTAATCGCTAGGTCTAAAGAATTTGGGAAAAGTATTGGTGCCCAACATGGAGAAGGTTTTACTTCTCGCAAACTTTTAGGAGTAGCTAGTTTATTTGATCTGAAGTAGGTCTGTTTATTTACTTATCCACCATATAGTTCAAGGTCGCCGATTGCAACTTTGCTTTTTTCTGGTTGAACATCGGGTATATAGATTTTTAAGTAACGAACATTTTTACCATCATAAAGGAGCGGACTATAATCTTGTCCAGATACTTTTCTTTCGCTAACTAAATCAAACCAGGTTATCCCATCAACAGAACCTTGTAATGAATAGGTATACCAATCGCTGTCTTTACCCCAAATAATACGGCTACCCTTTAACAAAACAGCTTTGCCCAAATCTATCTTTAAAGTAACTGGAAGTAATGCTCGTGAATTTGCGGTCCAGCTGGTTACCGGATTGCCGTCTATTATTTTTTCAAGTCCTACAGTATTTTCATTTCCATTAAAGCTCAACATGTTCGGTGTTAGTTTAATAATTGGAGGGATTTTACCTGTTTTATTAATTGTAACGAAATCAGTAAGCGCTGTTTCATCTTTCCATTTTGTATGTTCACTATCAGCTACATGGCTTCCTTTGTAAGGTAAAGTCTTAATCACTATACTTACTGATTTTAAACCGGGTGATGAAGCGCTAATATGGATGTCTCCAGCGTTCTCACTCGTACGGATAAGCCCATAACCAATTCCACCTTCTGTTTGCTGTTTAGAAATACCTAATCTTGCGATATTCGCGCCTATTAAGGCTCCTTGGCCTACAACTTTTAAGTCGATTTGAAATGATTCCAACTGATTTTTATTGCTAATGATAGTTCCATTTTTGTCGCATACTTTGATATATATGGGTATCATATCCGAACCATCAGCGATTGGTTTTATCCCTTGATCAGCAACTTCGATTTCAAGATGATCTGGTTTTTCGGGAGTTTTAACAACATGTTTACAAACTATTTTGCCGTTTAATATTCCTTCAGCTCGTAATACACCTGCTTCATAAGTTTTAGCTTTAAATAAGAAATATGGGCTTCCGCCTTTCGCGGCAATAAACGAAGCAGTTTTGGCATTTTCGGCCCTTGAAATTTCACCTATTAATTTGTTGTTGCGGAATAATCTTACCTTATCACAATTGGAAAAAACTAGAAGATTTGAATCTAGGTCAGGTCTGTTATTATAACTGGCAATAAAAATTGTTGGTCCGTACGTAGGATTTTTGGCACTTTGCATTGCTTTTAATTGATAATAACCAAATTTTTCATACCGATCAATGTCAACCACGCCGCTAAAAGCAGTAATTGAATCTGAGCCTCGGGTGTAATCATTATAGCTCCATAAGAAATAGCCCCCAATTCGATCATTAGCATCTAATTTTGCATGATCCCAATAACCACCTTCCGATTCAAGCATCGTTCCATTAAGAGCATTTTGTCTGAGTATGCTTTGTGCAATTAATCCCTTTGCCGTGTACATGCGCGAAGCCCTTAAACCATTTTCCTTTGTTGGATCGGCGATCCATGTATCTCCCCATTCGCGCGTAAGTGAGGGCATTTGTGGCATGGGATCCGTCCCGTCTTCGTTGATTACCTTATAGCTTACGTCATAAAATTTTTTCCCCTTGGCAAAGTAATCATCGGCGGTAAACATTTGGTTGTTTGGCATCTCCTCATGAGCAATACGAACTATTTCTTTTGCCCAATAATCAGGTGTTGGAGATTCGTTAAGTGATGTTTCCCATAAAAATATCGAAGGGCGGTTCCGATCTCGCCTAATCATCTCACGCACTTGTTCATAGGTTCTTTCAATAAATATTTTGTCTTTATTGAAGAACTGCCAACCGGGTTCACATTCGATAACCAACAAGCCCAATCGATCACAGGCATCTAAAAATGCAGGAGATTGTGGATAATGTGATGCTCTGACAGCATTAAAGCCTCCCTTTTTGATTTGTAAAGCGTCGCGCCACTGCATAGAGGCAGGTGCTGCATCGCCTATATTTTGATAGCCTTGGTGACGATTAGCTCCGCGCAAATAAAGTTTTTCGCCATTAAGATAAAAGCCATCAGCCTTTCCAGTTGGAGATTTAAAAGAAAAAGTTCTAATTCCTACATCGGTAACTTTAACATCAACTAGTGTTTTTCCATTATAGATCTTAGAGACCATTTGGTATAAATAAGGATGATCTGGATGCCATAATTGAGGTTTTGAGACAATTATTTCTTGCTGGTATTCTTGGTCAGAATGCCCATCTAGTTTTTTTGTAGTGCTGGTAGTGGCTATATTTTGCCCTTTTTTGTCTTGTAGGGTAGTGATAACGGTAAGGTTTGCCGCATCGCTATTTCTATTAACAACATGTGTTTTAATGTTAATTTCGGCCTTATGCTTTGCTACTTTTGGAAAGGTAACAAATAACCCGCCACCAGCAATTTTTGCGGCTTCTAGTGGATCTGATATGTGTATTTTGTTAGTAAACAATAAGCTTACGTCGCGGTAGATGCCGCCAAAGTAACTGAAATCCATTTTAGCCTGTGCCTTTCCTGGCGGGGTTAGAGGGTCATCCAAATTCGATACCCGTACAGCAAGTACATTATTACCTTTGTATTTTACTTTATCAGTAATATCTACACTGAAGCCTAAATAACCACCAAAGTGTTCCTTTAGCTTTTCGCCATTTAAAAATATTTCGCAGTTTTTCTGTACACCTTCAAAATTTATGGTGATGCGTTTGCCAAAATCAGTACTGTTTATCTTGAAATATCGACGATACCAACCAATACCCATATAATTTTGATTTCCTCCATTATGCTTTGTTTCTAGACGCATGGTGTGTGGAATACTTGCAGCTGTCCAATTTTTATCGTTATAATTTACAGCTTCCGCACCGGGAGCATCGCCTCTAAAAAATGCCCATT
>DATJDT010000385.1:0-6172 GCA_035497275.1 Pedobacter sp. | reverse complement strand
ATTAACAGTCCAGATTCTCTGGTGAAAAAGCCGATTGATTCGCTCAAATCTGGGACAGACTCGATTAGTTTGAAGTTAAAATTAAATGCAAAAACTGATAGTTTAGCAAAGGATAGCCTTGTTAAAGATAGCTTGATCAAGACTCAAAAATTACCTGTTAAGGACTCGGTTAAACTTACACCAAAGGCTAATAATAAAATTAATGCTCCAGCGCTAATTAAAAAAAATACGCCTCCTACTGCTACTACGACCAAAACGCTACCCTCATTGAAAAAAAATGACTCGGTTAAAGATTCTGTGCCCTTTAACCCTGCAGATACCGTTAGAACCCGAACCATTCGTGCTTACCACAATGTTCGCGTTTTTAAAACTAACCTACAGGCAAAATCAGACTCGTTATTTTTCACCGCAGCCGATTCTACTTTGAGGTTATATCAAAATCCTATCTTGTGGTCTGACAGCTCACAACAAACAGGTGACACCATCCATGTACAGTTTAAGAATAAGAAAATTAATAGTGCCCAGGTATTACAAAATGCGTTCATTGTAGACCAAGAATCAGACACCACTAAATTTAATCAAGTAAAGGGCAAAATAATTACTGCCTTTTTTAACAATGGCGAAATAAGGAACATGTTTGTTGATGGAAATGCTGAGAGTATCAGTTATGATAAAAAAACTGACGGAAAGTATCAGCAAAATCAAACTATTAGTGCTCGGATAAAAATAACTTTCGCCGATAAGGATATCTCCTATATTAAAATTGTTAAAGGAATTGAAGGTACATTTTCACCTGCAGATAAGCTTACCAAAGATGCTATCTTAACTGGTTTCATATGGAAACCGGAAATAAGGCCCAAAAGCAAAAATGA
Source organism: Pedobacter sp. (assembly GCA_035497275.1). GTDB lineage: Bacteria > Bacteroidota > Bacteroidia > Sphingobacteriales > Sphingobacteriaceae > Pedobacter. The sequence continues at coordinate 5,300 of DATJDT010000385.1, read as the reverse complement.
TATTATCAATAATCTTTCTGGAAAACCCAAAGTTAATACGGCTAAACCGAAAAATACAACGAAGGGTAATACAAAGAAAACACCTCCTAAAGCTGTTCCTGCTCCCAAAAAGCCGAGTGAATCTATTAAAACACAGCCCCTAAAAATAGATTCAGCTAAAAGAGATTCAATTAAGGTTATTGGTAAATCATAGCGATCAGTCATTGCGAGCTTAGCGAAGCAATCTAATTAACGCCTTTGGATTGCTTCGTCGCTACGCTCCTCGCAATGACGGATCCCTTTTTAAAAATTCAATCAATTTTCGCATCGCAATCGCTCTGTGACTGATTTCATTCTTTTGCTCCAAAGTCATTTGTGCAAATGTATCGGTATACCCATCTGGCTGAAAGATAGGATCGTAGCCAAAGCCCATGGTTCCGATTGGCTGACTACGTAATGTTCCAATAATAACGCCTTCAAAAAGATAATTCTTCCCATTCTGTATAAGTGAGATTACCGTTTTAAACCTAGCTTTCCTGTTCTTAATCCCTTCCATCTTCAAAAGGAGGTAATTTAAATTAACTTCATCTCCTCTTGAACCACTATATCTGGCAGAAAAAATGCCTGGTTCATTATTCAATGCTTCAACTTCTAATCCACTATCATCTGCAAAACAATCTAATTGATAATGCGACATAACATAGGTGCTCTTTAACGTTGCATTTTCAGCGAAACTATTTCCTGTTTCAGGAATATCAACTAAACAACCAATATCATTTAAATTAAGCACCTGATAATCTGGCGATAAAATCGCTTTAACTTCTTCTGTTTTCTTTAAATTGTTGGTTGCGAATACTATTTGGTTCATGACTTCAACTGCTGTAAACTTGTCCACAATGTTTTTTTACTAGTTAAATCACGATCTAGCTCATCCAAATTCGAGGTAAATACCAATTTAATATCATCGTAATTATTTAGTCTATGCAATGGCTGGGTAGGTAAATTAAGCTCAATTGCGTCGACGCCAAAAGCTAAAATCAGTTGACAATTAAAAGCTGATTTAAAATCATGATAATTTTGACCTTTATAATTTGAATAATTAACTAAAGCAAAATCATTGGCAGTAAGATCGATAGCCTTTACCAATTTCCTTAACAATTCTCTCCCTTGATCGGTACTAACATCATTTTGTTGGTCATTTACCAAAATTAAAATGTTCTTTTGATTTTTACCTTGATATTTAAATGCGACTTTAGTCGCTACTGGCTTTACAACTGGCACTTCAATTTCGGAAATTGGAGAAAGGCGGTCAACAACTTGTTCATTACCAGTAGTTACATTGCTTGCAGCAACTAAATAAATATCTTCAGTAAAAAATAAACGTAAGGCTTCGGCGTTACTTGTAAGTTGGTTAGCCATATTAATATTAGCAGATTTTTTTTCTGTTAAAATTAGTTAAATATCTTATTATAGAGTCTTAAATTGTTATTTTTATCCATTAATATATATAGCTGTTGTCTTTTGTGAGAAAAGTCTGTTGCATTTTTTTCTTGTGCTCTTTAAATTTCATTGCATACGCGCAAAATGTGGCGTCTGTAAATGGAAAATCTATAAGCACTAAAGAATTTATGTGGGTTTATAAAAAGAATCATAGTGGTGTTGCCAATGCAACATATGCTGATTTGGCTTCTTATTTAAACCTTTACATCAACTTTAAGCTCAAGGTGATCGATGCCCGTTCAATGGGACTGGATGCAGATACAGCTTACAAGGCAGAAATTAATGGCTATGAAAGGGCTTTAAAAGCACAAAAAAAGGCATCCCCGAAAAACTTAGAATATGCCTATATTATGAATGAATATCGTGAAGGTGTTTTAATGTTTAACATTTCAGAGAAAAAAATTTGGAGCAAGGCATGGGATAATGAAAGTAAGTTAAGAGAATTTCACAATGCGAATGCTTCAAAATATTCAAATAAGGCATTTGATGAGGTAAGGGGCCAAGTTATTGCAGATTATCAGCAAAGTTTGGAAAATGAATGGATTAAAATACTAAGAACAAAATATACAGTTAAGATTAATGATGATGAACTAAGGCATTTGGCTAAGCTATAGCTAAATTCTTATTCAAATAATATTAACTTTGCAAACATTTAGAATTGAATATATAGAATGAAGAAAACCTTAGGCATAGCAGTTGCATTAATGTGTCTGTTTATAAATGTACAAGCACAAAAGAAAAACGTAGATAAAGTAGTAGCAGTTGTAGGTAGCAATATTATCCTGCTTTCTGAGTTGAATCAGCAATATGCTATCTATTTAAACCAAGGCAATCCTGCCGATGATCGCATCAAATGCGTATATCTTCAGCAAATGCTGATCCAGAAACTTTTAAAGCAACAAGCTGAAATCGATTCAATTGTGGTAGAAGATACTCAGGTTGATGACGAGTTAGACAAACGTATGCGCTATCAAATTAAGCGTATGGGTGGACAAGATCAATTGGAACAATTTTTACATAAATCGGCATTGCAGTATAAAGATGAGATGAGACCTGATGTAAAAGAAGGTTTGATTGCTCAAAAAATGCAGGCTAAGATCACTGAAAATATCAGCGTTACGCCACTGGAAGTAAAAAAATATTTCGATTCTTACAAAAAGGATAGTTTACCAGACATTGGGACTGAAGTAGAGGTTGGAGAAATTGTTTTATATCCAAAATTAACAAAGGCTGAAAAACAAAAATCTTACGACAAATTAGAAGAAATGAGGGTTAGGATTAAAAATGGAGAAGATTTTGGATTTTTAGCGAAAAGTTATTCAGAAGACCCGGGTTCGGCACCAGAAGGTGGTGATTATGGGTTTATCGACAGAACAACGATGGTTAAAGAATTTACTGCTTGGGCATTTAAGTTAAAAGCTGGAGAAATGTCGCCAGTTTTTGAAACAGAATATGGCTACCACATTGTTCAGGTTTTAGAACGTCGGGGAGAACAGGCTCATGTACGCCATATATTAGTTAAACCTCAAACCACACCAGAAAGCTTAAATAGATTAAAATTAAAAGCTGATAGTATTTACAAAGATCTTACCGTAAATAAAATGCCATTTGCTTATGCAGCATCAAATTTCTCTGATAACAAAGAAACCCAATACAATGGGGGAATGATGTTATATGCAGATGATGTTACCGCTAGAACAACATTTATTCCGGTAGAGAAACTAGATCCAACTGTTTTTGTCGTGATTGACACCATGAAAGTTGGCGAAATTTCTAAGCCAGTTGCTTTTTCAAGTCCAGAGCAAGGTAAAGAAGGTTATAAGATCTTTTTATTAAAATCTAAAATACCGCCTCATAAAGGAAATCTAGAACAAGATTACCCTAAATTTAAGGAACGCGCACAAAAAGAAAAAGAAGATCGAGTGGTAAGTGAATGGTTCCAAAAACGTAAGGAAACAACTTACATCAAAGTTGACGAGGAATTTGCAACTTGTGATGAAATGAAACTTTGGTCGAAAAATGAAAAAAAATAAGTTGCATGCAGTTTGAAAACGAAGTAAAAGCTGTCGATGCATTGCATCAGTCCTTTAAAAAAATCCAATCCGAAATTAATAAAGTAGTTATTGGGCAAGATGAGGTAATTAAATCGGTATTGGTTGCTATTTTCAGTAATGGCCATTGCCTTTTAGTTGGTGTACCGGGTTTAGCTAAAACTTTACTGGTGCAAACTGTTTCGAGTGTTTTAGACCTTTCTTTCAACCGTATTCAATTCACCCCAGACTTGATGCCAAGTGATATTATTGGAGCAGAAATACTGGGAGAAGATCGTCACCTTAAATTTATCAAGGGCCCAATTTTTTCTAATATTATTTTAGCGGACGAAATTAACAGAACGCCTCCAAAAACTCAAGCTGCATTATTGGAAGCCATGCAGGAGAAAGCAGTAACTATAGCCGGTCAAACGCATACACTGCCACAACCGTTTTTTGTGCTGGCAACGCAAAATCCGATCGAACAAGAAGGTACTTATCCCCTTCCAGAAGCACAATTAGATCGTTTCATGTTTAACATTCATCTAGATTATCCCTCATTTGCTGATGAACTTACGATTGTTAAAAACACCACCAGTAATAGAGAAGTTAAATTAGAAAAAGTAATCGACGCTAACGAAATCCAATATTTTCAAAAGCTGATCCGTAGTATTCCGGTTACAGATCATGTTTTAGAATATGCCGTTAAATTAGCCTCAAAAACCCGCCCTAACACACCCCTAGCCTCCACTGCTATTAATAATTATGTAAGTTGGGGCGCTGGACCAAGAGCCTCTCAATTTTTAGTATTAGGCGCTAAATGTCATGCCGCTATTTCTGGAAAATATGCTCCAGATATCGAGGATGTTCAGGCAGTAGCTGAACCCATTTTGCGCCACCGTATTGTGCGTAACTACAGAGCAGAGGCTGAAGGACTATCTATAGAGCAAATCATCAAGGATTTGTTTTAAAACGGCGCAACTTCATTACCTTCGGATTAAGCTTCCTTGAACAATTGGAAAAAACATTTCAATATTTTCTCGCAACCAAATAATTGCGTATATTCGCAACCGTACAGTTTCACAAATGAGAAGAGATATTTTCCAAGCAATCGCCGATCCAACTCGTCGCGCAATTATTTTACTCATTGCGGTTCAAGCAATGACACCAAATGCTATTGCAGAACATTTTGCTACTACTCGTCAAGCTGTTTCTAAACATCTGCGCATTCTAACTGAATGTAAACTTGTAGAACAGGAGCAATCTGGAAGAGAAATCTACTATCAACTAAATGCTACAAAAATGCAGGAAATAGACAAATGGCTGGAGCAGTTTAAGAAAATCTGGGAAAGTAGATTTAACGAACTCGACAATGTATTATTAACCTTAAAAAATAAAAAAGACAGCTAGTTATTGAGCTGCCCCATTACATTGGGATAATCGGTAATTATTCCATCAACTCCTAAATTCATCAAATACTTGATATCTTTTGTTGAATTAATAGTCCACGGGATAATTTTAATCCCTAAGGCATGACATTTTTCTACCAAGGTTTTACCAACTAAAATAGAATATGGACTATAAATAGTTGGGTTAAATCCCAACTCCTTAATGTTATCTTCAAAATCTTCTTTCTCATCAATTAAAAGAGAGGTTCTTATTTTAGGGTATTTTTTGTGCAAATACTGAAGTGTTCTCACATCAAAAGATTGGATGATCACTCGTTTTTCAATTTTTTTCTTTTTAACAATAGCCATAATGAGTTCAACATAGGTTGCAGCATCGGGCTGA
>DATJDT010000384.1:0-6972 GCA_035497275.1 Pedobacter sp. | reverse complement strand
CCATCAAGCCTAATAAGAATGCATTAGACGGAGAAAAAATCCAACGTTTTAATAATGTCATACAGCCGTTGTTAGTCGTAGTTAACCTCGTTGTTCTAGTTTTCACTTTAAGTAAATAATGGAAGTATCAGATAAAATAGAAGAAAAGAAGCCGGTAAGTCAGAGTATTGATTTTTACAAAATATTTAAGGTTTTTTTAAGCCGGTGGTATTGGATTGCAGGATGCGTAATCATCGCGCTAGCTATTGCCAAATTAAATTTAGCTTATACCCAGCCCATTTATAATACCATGGGGCAGTTAAAGTTACAAGAAAGTAACCCCATGCTAAGTAGTGGAACACCTTCTGCCTCACAAGTTTATAATTATACCGATAAAATTCAAGCCGAAAGTTTCGTCATCAGGTCTCAGGATGTAATGGCCAATGCAGTAAATGTGCTGAATTATCAGGTTGCTTTTTTTTACCAGGACAGATGGAATTTGAGGGAAGTTTATCCATTAGTTCCGTTTAAAATAAACATTATCAAACAAGACACATTATCTTTTAATACTGGTAATTATGAGGTTAAACCAATAGACCATACAAGCTTTACGCTACTTACGCCCGATGACCCAAAGGGAACGCCTAAAAAATATAAGTACGGACAAGCTATCAGTGCTGGTCAAATGGTATTTAGTATTACCTCTCTAGTTCCAAGCCAATACATCTTTAAATTCAACTCTAAACAAGAGTTAATTGGACGCATCCAAGGCGGGATAAATGTGCAAGAAGCTGGTAGATTTACTAATGTCATGGCAGTTTATCAAACCGATAAAAATGCAACTTTTGCCGCAGATGCAATCAATGCTGTCATGAAGGAGTATGTAAAATACGACGTACTTTACAAACAAAAATCTGCTCGGCAGACAGTTGATTTTATTGACCGACAACTAAGTTTTATTACTAAGCAAGTTGATACATCTGGCAATTCCCTGGCTAATTATAAAACTCGAAATAAAATTGTTGATTTGACTTCTACAACAGCGAATACTGTTGGGAAACTATCAGATTTTCAATCGAAAAGATCCTTAGTCATGATCGAATTGGAGGGGATAAATCAATTGCAAAGCCAATTAAATTCAACTCAAGGCACCCTTTCTCCAAATAACAATCTAGAAGGAAATGTTGGAGGCTTGTTAGGTGGATTAATTACACAATTTAATACGCTTATTGAAACTAGAGCGAATAGCTTAGTGGATTTTAACGCCGATTCACAACCTATTTTACAGCTTGATGCCAAAATCAAAACTATTAAGGAGAGTATCCGAAAAAACATTAATTCTCTACTTCTGCGTAATCAAAAAACATTGCAATATCTGGATTCTGAGATAAATGCGCTTAATAAAAACTTGAATACAATCCCAGTAAAAGAGCAAGACTACGTAAAGTTGCAAACAAGTTTCGAAGTAAATAACAAGGTTAGCTCTTTTTTATCTGAGAAAAAACTGGAAGCAGAGATGAATGCGGCAGCGGTTGTTCCTGGGGCAGCAATTGTAAACCTAGCTTATCCTAATTTTAGTTCGATTGCTATAAATCCATCTAATACTTATTTCGCCGCTATAGCTGCTGGCTTAGCTATTGGTTTGGGATTAATTATGTTGGTTAGGTTTTTAAATCCATATATCTATGATAAAGAAACAGTAGAAGCATTAACGCGCACGCCTATTATTGGTGTTATCCGTAAATTCCCAGAATATATTGATAAAAATAACAGACAGGCCCTTTCTTTATCTAAACCCAAGTCGGTTTTTGCCGAATCAGTTCGTTCTGTTAGGACCAACTTAAGTTTTATGGCCAGCCATAAAAAAAGTAAAACCATTTGTATTACTTCCGAAGTATCAGGAGAGGGAAAATCATTCGTAACAGTTAACTTAGCTAGTACGTTAGCCTTAATTGATAAAAAGGTAATTTTAATTGCAGCAGATTTACGTAAATCTAAACTTCACAAGGCATTTGGCAGTAGCAACAAAGTAGGTTTGAGTTCTTATTTGGCGGGACAAGAGGTTTTGGAGAATGTAATTATGCACGACACTGTGCATGGCATCGATTTTCTACCATCTGGTCCAGTACCTCCAAATCCATCCGAGCTTTTACATACGGAGAAAATGAAGGAGCTATTGGCTATTTTAACACCCAAATATGATTATGTTTTAGTAGATACCGCTCCTGTGGGTTTGGTATCTGATGCGATCCCTCTCATTCGACAGTCGGATGTGAATCTTTTTGTAATCCGTTCTGGAAAATCACAACTCAGGGCTGCCGCTATCCCAGAAAGGTTATCAAGAGAATACGGTCTCAGCAATTTAGCCATTGTATTAAATGCCTTTGGTGATGATGCTTTACACGCAAATTATTACACTACCGATTACTCGAGAGGTGGCGGCAATAGCACTTATTATTATTCCGATTACTCAGGATATACTGGTTCTGGCTATTATGATGAAGACCCTAAAAGATGGTGGGAATTTTGGAAGAAAAAATAATTATTTGGTTGTTGGTTGTTAGTTATTAGTTAGATATAAAAAATGATCGATAACACATATAAATGGTATCCAATATATACGCGGTCGAGAGCCGAAAAAAAGACACAGGAAGCATTATCGGAAAAAAACATTAACACCTATTTGCCCTTAGTAAAAGTCGAGAAACAATGGAGTGATCGAAAAAAGGTAATCCTAGAACCTTTATTAAAATCCTATCTCTTTATTTATATTTCTGCAAAAGAATTTACCGAAGTTTTGATGACTTATGGTGTATCCCGTTTTATTTATTTCTCTGGTTCCATTGTTAGCATTCCTACAAAACAAATAGAAGACCTTAAATTACTGCTCAGTGATGGTTCAGATTTAGAAATAAATGAAATGGAAGTAATGCCGGGAGAAAAAGTAATTATAAAAGCTGGTCCATTTAAAGGAATTTTAGCAGAATTAGTATATTTAAAGCATAACCAAAAAATAGTCTTACGACTGGAGAATCTTGGCTACACAATCGCTATCAATACTTCTATGGCTAATATTGAACGATTGTAGGAAAGTAGCTGATAATTAATACATTAAAAAACATCAGTGTAACTGAGAGGGCGAAGCTATGTCTAGTTGGGAGCGTCATTTCGAGGTACGAAGCAATCTAAAATGTGCCGTATAGCAGGAATTATTAGCAATAAGGATAATTATCAAGACCTTCATGATAATGTGAAAGCCATGTGCAACATTATGTCTCATGGGGGGCCTGATGATGAAGGCATAACTACCGCAGCACAAAGTGGTTTCGTTTTTGGTCACCGTCGGCTTGCCTTGATAGATTTAAGTGAAGCAGGTCACCAGCCCATGTATTACAAAGATGTAAGCATCGTCTTCAATGGGGAAATTTACAACTACCTTGAATTAAAAGAAGAGCTTTTAAGTTTAGGTTGTGAATTTAACACTGCTACTGATACCGAGGTAATTTTGGCAGGCTATACTGTTTGGGGAATTTCAATTTTTGAAAAGCTCGAGGGCATGTTTGCTTTTGCTTTATACGATCGCAAGATTGATTCAACTTATTTAGTACGAGATCAGTCGGGCATCAAGCCACTTTATTACAGTGTTAAAGCAGGTACGTTAATATTTTCTTCTGAAGTAAAAGCTTTTAAAACAACTAATTATACATTTGAAGAAAGTGCAGATTGGCGGGTATACTTTTTAACTTTTGGTCATATTCCACATCCATTCACTACATTAGCAGGCGTATTTTCTTTAGCAAATTCTTGTTTCCTAAAATGGGACCACCAGGCGGCAAGTCATGAGATAGTTGCTTTTAGTAAAGTTAATTATACCAAGCAGATTGATACATATGCAGCTGCTACGGCCCAGATTAAAACACGATTAGAAAGCGCAGTTAAAAACCACTTAATAGCAGATGCTCCTGTTGGTGTCTTTTTAAGCGGAGGAATTGATTCGAGTATCCTTACTTTATTGGCCGATAAAGCAATTGGGAGTAATCTTAAAACACTTTCCATTAATTTTGCCGAGGAGGCATTCTCTGAAAAAAAATATCAACAGCTCATTGCCGATCAAACGCAAGGTATACATACTTCCTACTTGGTTACCCAACAAGATTTGGAAGAAAACCTGGAAGAGATCCTGCGGGTGATGGATCAACCAAGCAACGATGCAATTAACTCTTGGTTTGTTAATAAATGCGCAAAAGAGAATGGATTAAAAGCGGTTTTATCTGGAATAGGAGCTGATGAGTTATTTGGAGGCTATCCTTCTTTTAAAAGAATGAAATTAATCAAAACTTTAAAGCGCTTGCCTAAATTTATACTTAGATTAGCTGATAAGCTACCCTCGGAGAAATTAAAACGCATTTATTTTCTGAGTTATAATAATCCTATAGGAGAATATCTCTTTTTAAGAGGTTTTTTCACCCCTTCATCTGTTTCCAAGCTCTTATCAATACCCAAAAGCAGAATAGATCAGCTATTAGAGAAATTCCCTTTGGAGAAAGAAATTCAAAAATTAGAAGATGGCGAACGTGCATCATGGATGGAAACTAATCTTTTCATGAAAAATCAATTGTTAAAAGATACCGACTACATGAGCATGTCGCATAGTATCGAAGTTAGAGTGCCCTTTTTAGACCAAGAATTAATCAAAGCCCTATATCATATTTCAAGCGAGCTAAAATTTGGCGATCAACCTAAGGGACTTTTAATTGATAGTTTTAAAGATATATTACCAGAAGCTATTTGGAACCGACCAAAAATGGGATTTACTTTTCCTTTGCAAGGTTGGTTGAGGCAAAATAAACGAATAACAGACCCAAGTTTGTATGCAAAAAATGCTTTTTCCACTACCTTGATGGAAAAATTTAAAGCTGGGAAACTTCATTGGTCTAAAGCTTATGCATTGTATCAAGTTTTTAAGTAACCTAAACGTCATTGCGAGGTACGAAGCAATCTAAAACGAGATTGCTTCGTACCTCGCAATGACGGGGAAAATTTCGCAATGACAGAGTGAACCTCAATGCCACGACGACATAGAGCGCGAATACGAACAAGCAATAAATGAAAAACACTAGAGTTCTTTTTTTAACCCTTAATACATTCAGTTTAACTGGCGGGATTGAAAAGGTATGCCGTTGTTTAGCAAAAGTATTTTCGGATCTTAATGAAACATCAGACCTTACATTTAAACTGTTATCATTTCATGATGAAAAATCAGATTTGGATGCTAGGTTTTTAAGAGCGGAAAATTTTAAGGGGTTTAAGAGTAATGCAATTAGCTTTGGGATTTCTTCGCTATTAATGGGCATTCGTTCAAGGCAAGTAATTTTAAGCCATATTAACCTGCTGCTATTTGCAAGATTGATTAAATTTATTTCTCCACGAACAAAAATTATTTTGTTTGCTCACGGTATCGAAATATGGAGACCTTTAGCTCATTGGAAAAAAAGATTTATCCAGCAACGTGTAGAAATATGGGCGGTAAGTAATTATACCGCTTCGAGATTAGTAGAACTTCATCAGTTTGATGCAAATAATATTAAGATTGTAAATAATTGCCTGGATCCTTTTTTTGAATTACCCCTTAACTTCGAGAAATCAACTGCTTTAATGGAACGGCACAACTTAACCGAAGATCAACCCGTCCTATTTACTTTATCAAGATTATCTTCTCAAGAAACCTACAAAGGGTATGACCGCGTATTAATGGCAATCCCTAATCTTTTAAAGAAGTTTCCTACCTTACATTATATCTTAGCGGGCAAAGCAGATGACGCTGAGAGAGAAAGGGTGAAAGATTTAATAAATCAGTTAAATTTAAAAACACATGTAACTTTAGCTGGCTTTGTAAAAGATGAAGAATTAACTGATTATTTCTGCTTGGGAAATATTTTTATCATGGCCAGTACAATGGAAGGTTTTGGGATTGTATTTATCGAAGCCGCAGCATGTGGTGCCCAAGTTATAGGTGGAAATAATGATGGCAGTACGGATGCTTTACTAAGCGGCAAACTCGGAACCTTAGTAAACCCTGGTAACGTAACCGAAATAGCAATGGCCATTGAAAAGAATTTGGTTAGCAAAAGAGATCCTAGTGCAATACAACGTCTATGCATTGCTAATTTTGGCTATGCGCAGTATGTTGAACAAATTAAGAAACTAATTTTATGTTAAAGGAAAATCATACTTGGACCATTGAAGCAAAAAGCTCCTTATTTGATCTCAAATTAAAGGAAGTTTGGGCATATCGCGACCTTCTAGGCCTATTAGTAAGGAGAGATTTCGTGTCCTTTTATAAGCAAACTGTTTTAGGACCGCTATGGTTCTTTATTCAGCCATTATTTACGACGATTATTTTTACTTTCATTTTCGGCAACTTAGCTGGCATTTCTACTGATGGACTACCAAAACCCCTTTTCTATATGGCGGGGATTACCGCTTGGAATTATTTTGCAGATTGTTTAACTAAAACATCAACTGTATTTAAAGACAACGCTAGCATTTTCGGAAAGGTTTATTTTCCTCGCTTAATTATGCCCTTAAGCATTGTAGTTAGTAATTTGGTACGTTTCGGGGTACAAATGATCTTATTTCTCATGCTCGTGGCCTATTACTATTTCGCTGGCGCTTCATTTCAAGTAACTTGGGCAATTGCGTTATTTCCTGTTGTCGTTATCTTGATGGCATTATTAGGTCTAGGCACTGGAATGATAATTTCTGCTATGACTACAAAATATAGAGATTTAGCCTTTTTGGTAACTTTTGGCGTACAGTTATTAATGTATGCCACAACTGTAATTTATCCGCTCTCAACAGCCATAGAAAAATACCCAGCTTACAGTTGGGTTATTGAATATAACCCCATGACACCTATTATCGAAACATTTAGATATGGTTTTTTAGGTGAAGGAAGTTTTAGTTGGTTTAGTTTAGGTTATGCCTCTGTTG
>DATJDT010000383.1:0-2776 GCA_035497275.1 Pedobacter sp. | reverse complement strand
TGCCGGGGATGGGTGGTCCCGCTAAACCAACAGTAACTGGCCGTATTACGGTAACTGTGCTAGATTCTGCCACTCAAAAACCTATAGACTATGCAAGTGTTTCACTTTCAAAGATAAAGGACAATAAACCAGTTAATGGTGGGGTTACGGATGAGAAAGGCAAAGTAGTTTTGCAAAATATCAGTCCCGATGAGTATAAATTGTCAGTTGGCTTTTTGGGTTATAAAACAAAAAGCATGACGGTTAAAACTACACCAGAAAAACCAGATCAAAATTTAGGAACGCTTTATTTAAGCGGTTCGGCCAATACTTTAAGTGAAGTAACTGTTGAAGGTAAAAAGGCCATGATCGAGAATAAAATAGATCGAATGGTTTACAATGCAGAAGCCGATGCTACAAATGCTGGTGGCGATGCAACAGATGTAATGCGTAAAGTACCAATGCTTTCTGTTGATATTAATGGAAATGTACAAATGCGTGGTAGCGCTGTTAGAGTGCTGATCAATGGAAAACCATCGGGCACAATGGCCAATAGTGTAGCTGATGCGCTGAAAATGATACCAGCTGATCAAATTAAGAGTGTTGAAGTAATTACCAGTCCTTCGGCTAAATATGATGCAGAGGGCTCGGGAGGTATTATCAATATCATTACCAAAAAGAGCAATGCACAAGGTGTAAGTGGAAGTGTTAATACCAGCGCTGGAACACGTCAGAATACAGGCGCATTTAACCTGACCGCCAAAACTGGCCGTTTAAGTGTAAATACTTCACTCGGTACAATGTTGGCTTATCCTCAAACATCAAGTGTAAATTTTTTAAATACAACGATTAATAACGGAATAACCAGTACAGTTGACCAGCGAGGGTCATCTGAATGGGCAAGAGAAATGTTTAATGGTAGCTTAGGATTAGATTACGATTTTAATCTTTACCATAACATTAGTACAAACGCAAAATATAACCGTTTTTACAATGGAGGGCCAGGCGCTGCAATTATGTCTATCAATAACGCCTCGGCTAAAAATATTAGTTCTACAGATATGAGCAATGGTAATTTAGACTGGAACTTAGATTATAAGAATACGAGCAAAAAAGCTGGAGAAGAGTTTTCGATATCTGGTCAATTAACTGAAGGTAGAAATACGAACGATTTTACAAATACTTTGCAGGTACCAACCTTAAGTGATTTGATAACTTCGAGTAATAACGTTGGAAGGAACAAAGAGTATACAGCCCAAACAGATTATGTTTATCCTTTTAGCAAAGCTGTAATTTTCGAAGTAGGTGGTAAAGGTATTTTTAGAAATATTTTAAGTCAGTATGGTAATAACTCAGCTCAAGATTTCGATTATCATCAAAACGTAGGTGCAGCTTATAGCACAATCAGTTTTAATTTGAGCAAAAAGGTTCAATTTAAAGGAGGCTTAAGGGCAGAATATACTGGTATAGAAATTAATAACGGTTTTAAAAATGATTACTTTAATGTTTTCCCAAGTGTAATTATTTCGCAAACCTTGAAAGGAAGTACTACGCTTAAAGTAAGTTATAACCGTAGAGTTCAACGTCCGAGTTTAAGTTATTTAAACCCATTTCGTAATGAAAGCAATCAGTTTAGCGTATTTCAGGGAAATCCATTGCTAAATCCCGAATTGAGTGATAATTATGAAATAGGTTACTCGACATTTATCAAGGGATCGATTCTCAATGCGTCTATATTTTATCGTCGTACTGGAAGCGTAATTGAAAATGCCAATCAGGTCGATGCTGTAGATCCAAAAAAGGTACTTACCACTTTCATTAATGTTGGAACTTCAGAAAGCTATGGTTTCAATGTGTTTGGGTCATACAATCCAATGCCGAAATGGACTTTAATGAGTAATGTTGGCGTAAATAGTTATCAAGTAGTAAATAATGCTACAGACGTGAATACTGGAACCTATTTAAATTATAATGTATTCTTCCGCTCTGCGATTGGCTTTAAAAAGGGTTGGAATACAGAATTGTTTGGGGTTGTTAACTCGCCACGTCGTACTTTCCAAGGTAAAACTGATGCAATGTTCTTTTATGGAGGAGCAGTTAAGAAAGAAATCCTAAAGAAAAAAGGAACTATCGGCGTGAATGTATTGAATCCATTTAACCGTGATTTAAATATCAAAGTGGTAACCCAATCAAAAAATAGCTATCAAGTGCAAGATATTCATTATCCATTACGTTCATTTGGCTTAAACTTTAGCTATAACTTTGGTAAACTTAAGTTTACAGAAAAGAAAAAGATTAAAAATGACGACGTTAAACAAGATCAACAAGGTGGTGGACAAATGGGTGGTATGGGAGGAAACCAGTAGTTTGTTAAAATATGTTAATAAATATTTAGTTTGTTGATTCGTTTTATTATAATTTAAATTATATATTTGATATATCATCCACCAAACAAAGCAATGAAAATTGTGACGTTTGGCAAATTAAACTAGAACTAAAACAACCAAATATAAATTTCTGCCTCTGGAGCTTTTGCTTCAGAGGCTTTTTTTTGGTTTTTAAGAAGCTAGAATCTATTGGGAGATTACTTTTTCTTAACTCTTTTTAATATCATCAAACTTAAGGCGTTATGAGGGTAACCGCTTATGTTATTCTGTAGCATGATCACCCCTTGGTCATATAAAATTGGCACCACCGACGAATGTTCCATCACCATATTATCCATTTTGTGATAAAGCTCGAAACGTTTTTGATCATCGCTTTCATAATAGCTTTGTTCAAATAAACGATCAAATTC